>JBBAVQ010000001.1:0-32106 GCA_040397625.1 Pirellulales bacterium
GGTCGCCGCGCCAGCACCCATTGCCGCCGTGCCTCCGATCGCGGCAGCGCCACTCGCCGCCGCTCCCCTCGCGGCTGCAACGGCTCCGCCCCCCATGCCCGTGCCGGTGCCCCGGGCGACGGCGACGACCAGCGTCACGCTGCCCGCCGCCCCGGCTTTGGAACTCGACCTGACAGGTCCTGCCGAGGTGCTCTCCGACGGCGTCGTGGAGTTTGTCGCCGTCGTGAAGAACAAGGGCCTGGGAGCATCGACTCCGACGTCGCTCGAGTTTTCCTGGGACGACCATATGACGCCGCTCGAGGCGTCGGACGGCTACAACCTGCTGGCGTCGAAGGTGTCGTGGAATCTGCCTGCCATCGAACCGGGCGGCCAGCTCAAGCGTCAGATCAACCTCAAGGCGAAGGCGCCGGCCGGCACCTACCGCGACACGCCGGCGACACGGTCGTGCATTCGGGCGGTGCTCGGTGGGCTCGGCGGCGGCACGATGGTGGCCGATGAGGCCTGCGTGCTGATCAGTTCCTCGGTGCCGCGGCCGCGGATCCGCACCCCCTCGGAGGCCGGCCTGAAGATGTCGCTCGCGGATCTCGACGACCCGGTGCGGCCTGGTGATGCGACGACACTCGTCTGCACCGTGAGCAACACCGGCACCGAGCCGACCGGCAGGCTCGACCTGATCGTGATCCTGCCCGACCAGGCTCGCCTCGACTCGGATCGCTCGGCGTCGAGGGTGCGGATCGACGACGCCCGGGTGTCGTTCGATCCGATCCAGCCGATCCCCCCTGGTGGCCAGCGGTCTTTTGAGATCACCTACCGGCTCTCCGCCGGGGGCACCGGACGGGCCTCCGCGATCCTTTCGAGCGCCGATCTCGATGGCACCGTCGAGCGGACCTGTCAGACGAGCTTTCTCGAGCCCTGAGGCTTGATCGCCGACCACCGTGGTGCGGTTCGTCCGGTTCGCGCGGCTGCTCCGACTGCGCCGTCTGGCGTGAATCGTCTATTCGGCCGCTGACGATGACTGCCTGCGGAGGCAGGGATGATCGTCGTCACGTCGAACTGGGCGCTGGGGGATGGCACGCTCGTGCCGGCGGCCGCAGCATGGCACGGCACGCTGCCTGCCGCCATCCACCGCGCCGCGATTCGCGCTGGTGTCCGCAGCGACGGCTCCTATCGCCCGATTGAGCGGCTCGATCTCGTGATGGCGGGCGACACCTTCGACTGGCTGCTCTCGGCGGAGTGGCAGTCGGCCGTGAAGCCCTGGCACGGCACCGTGGCAGCGCGGCAGGCTGTGGCCCGAGTCGCCAGACGGTCGATTGGTGCCGCCCGCCGACTGCTCGGCCCGGTGATCCACTGGGCCCGCCAGGGCCTGCCCGTGCCGGCGGCTGCCGGGTCACGGCCCGGCCGTGTGGAGCTTCGCATCCCGGCTCGCGTGACGCTCCTCGCCGGCGATCGCGACGCGGCGATCGAAGAGTGTATGGGCGGTCGGCGCGATCGGCAGCCGGTGACCGTCGGGAGCCGCTGGGACGATGGCCGCCTGGCGATTCGACACGGACACGATCTCGACCCTGCCTGTCGCGTGGGCGGGGATCGGCGCGGCGCTCGGGAGCGGTCGCCCACTCTGGCCGAGAGCGTGGCCGTTGACCTCGTGGGTCGATTCGCCACCGCTGCCAGGCCGGTGGCATCCGGGATCGGGCGGTTTGTCAGGAGCCTCGCTGCCGCCGGTCCCCTCGGCATCCCGGCCGTGTTGTCGGCTCACATCGGGGGCGCGTCGGGCGGCACCGGGGGCGATCGGTCGGCCGTCGTTGACGCGTGGCGGCGATGCGTCGATGCCTGGTGGCACGAGGCGCGGCGGCTGGTGCCTGACTGCGAGGTCGAGTTTGACGCGGTGGATGCGATTGCGGGCTGGTTCGCCGGCGGCTGCACGGAGTGGAGCTGCGTTCCTCAGGGTCTCGAACGTCTCCGCCCGCAGCCGCCCCGTGGCTCTCCTGGCCTGGTGCTCGGCCATGTGAGTGCGGCCGCCGGGAACTCGGCGGTGGTCTGCCTGGGGCCCGGCGCTGAGACCATGGAGACTCGTGGGCCGACGGTGATCGCCTGCCCAGATGTGGGGGGCTGGCCGCGGTGGAGGTCGATTCTGCCGACGGTCGAGTCTCCCGCCGTGGTCGCGATTCGCGCCGAGGAACCGCCGGCGGCGCATGGCGGGCGGATCGTTGATGCGGCATGATAGGGCCGGTTGCAAGCCGTTCTGGTCCGCCCTGGTATGAACGCCGCCGAACTCATCTCGATCACCACCACGTTTTCCTCCCGCGAGGCAGCCGAGGCCTGCGGCCGCCGCCTCGTCGAGTTGCGACTGGCCGCCTGCGTGCAGGTGGAGGGGCCGATCACGAGCCTCTACCGGTGGCGCGGGGCGATCGAGACGGCGGTGGAATGGCGATGCGTCTGCAAGACGACAGGCTCGTGTGAGGCCGAGTGCACAGCCGCGATTCTCGCTCTCCACGACTACGACACACCGCAGATAGCCATCGCCCGTCTCGCCGGATCGCCCGCCTATGCCGCGTGGGTCCGGGAGAGCGTTACGCCCACCTGAGGAGACTCCCCCTCGCCGATGCCTGCACCGCTCTATGCCTTTGAGATCACGCTCCAGGCCCGGCCCGAGGAGGCCACGGTGGGACCGCCGCTGACCGATGCGTGGGGGGCGTGGCCCACCCTCGACGTACCGAAGAGCCAGCTCGCATCGCCGATGGCGATCGGCTTCGACGCGGCGTTCGACCGGCTCGCGGCGATCGAGCGTCTCTACACCGAGCCTGACGGCTCGTTCGTGTGGACGTGTTCCCGGACCAGCGACGCCGCGGCTCCAGCCTGGTGGCAGGTCGATGGCAACGCTTCCGAACGCGGCAACCGTGTCCTGCTGGTCGATCTCAAGGGCAGTTGTCCGCCCGCGGAGTTCGACCGGCTGCTCGCCGCGTTCGGCTGGCCGGAGCAGCCGCTGATGATGCAACTCGTCAGGGCCGCCGCCTTTCTCGACGAGGCCACGTTTCGCAGTCATGCCGCCGCCCGGGGGCTTGTCGGGGACGGGGAAACCCTGCGGCCGATCTGAGGGTAGGGTGGTGGCGGTTGTATGGGCTCAGCCGGGGGCCGCCCGTCCGCGAGGCTAGAATCGGTCGATAGTTCCCTGTGAGGGTGCCGTCTGCGCGGGCCCCGTTCGGTGTTGTGAAGGGTGAAACCATGGCCCACGGCCGTTTCCGTTCGTTCCCCATTTCTCCCCTGATGGTCGTGCTGGCCGTGTGCGGAGTCGCGTGCGGCCGCATTGCGGCAGCCGGCGACCCCCCGCAGTTGGCGCACGCCTATGGCAATGGCGTGCACGCCTACTTCGCCGGCGACTTCCAGCGGGCCTACGAGGATCTCTCCGAGGCGGTCGAAGGCGGGACGCACGATCCGCGGGTCTGGTATTTCCGCGGCCTGGCTGCGCTCAAACTCGGTCGCACCGACGAGGCCGAAGCCGACTTCTCAGCGGCGGCCAGACGGGAGAGCGAGGGGACCGGTGCGTGGCCGGTCGCCAAGTCGCTGGAGAGGGTGCAGGGCTGCGACCGCCTGAAGCTCGAGCGTCATCGGGCCCGCGCCGGGATCGCCAGCCTCCAGCAAGATCGTCAGCGATCGAATCTCCGGTATCTCGAGGTCGAGCGGAACCGGCCCGACGTGACCCGCCGAATCGTGCCGATCGAGGAACAGCCCGCGGACGATGCGACGCGATTCAAAGAGGGGGCGGTTGGAAACCTGCCGGCCCCGGAGGATGCGGCGGTCGAATCGACGACGACCGACGCGGCCGACGCTGAATCGCCCAGGGAGCCAGCCCTCAATCCTGATCCGCTCAATCCCTGATCCGTGAGGCGGCGGCCGCCAGCGCCAGCCAACCCGCGATCAGGAGCAGGCCGCCGATCGGCACGACCGCGCCCAGCACCTTGATGCCCGTGAGGGCCAGGACGGCAAGGCAGCCACTGAAGATCACGGAGCCGATCAGGAAGCACCAGGCGGCTGCGGTGAGGCCCGTCGCCTGCGGGCGAGTTGCGGCCAGCAGGCCGACGGCCACGAGTGCGAGCGCGTGGACCATCGCGTACCGTGCCGCGGTCTCCCAGTTGCCGGCCTGGCCCGACGCGTCGAGGGTGGCTTTGAGGCCGTGGGCGCCGAACGCCCCGCCCGCCACTGCCAGGCCGCCCAGGATCCCGCCGGCGACGATCGCGAATCTCGGCACGCTCGTCACGGCCGAGCCGACCCGAGCAGTTTCTCTTCTTCCTCTTCCTGGATGATGATCCGCGGCGTGACCATCAGCATCAGGCTGTCGGTCGTGCGGCCGAGACCGACGTTCTTGAAGAGGCGGTTGATGTAGGGGATCTTCGAGAGGATCGGCACGCCGAACTCGTTGCGACCCTCGCGGAGCCGCTTGATGCCGCCGAGCAGCACGGTGCCGCCATCGGGCACGCTTACCGTCGTGGTCACGGTGGTGAACAGGAACTCGGGCAGCTGGATCGTGGTGCCGTTCGACTGAAGTTCGAGTTCGCCCGTCGCCGCCGTGCCGTTGGTGAGGCCAACGAGGCCGTCGGCGCCCGGCACCTTCACATCGGCGCCGCTCTTTTCATCGCTTGTCTTCGACTTCGTGGACCGCGAGCCCTCGAACTGGAACTGCTCGACTTTGCCGATCTGCGAGAAGAACGGCACGAGCGTGAGCCGGACGAACCGCCGGTCGTTCGAGACCACCGCCTGCACGTTGACCGCCGTGCCCTCGTTGAGAACGGTGATCACCGGTTGTTGGGCGGCGGAGAAGTCGCCCACGACAGGGATCACGGCCGTCACGAACGGCCGCTGCCGCGTGTCAGACACGTAGGCCGTCTGCCCGTTGAAGAGCGTCACCTTCGGGGCCTGCATGACGTTCGACCGCGTGTTGCCCTGGGCGGCCTGGATCAGGAAGTAGGCCTCGATGTCGGAGAGGATCGCGAAGCCGAAGTTCGCGGCGCTGGTCGTGGGGTCGGGAAGGCCCGGAAGACTCGGCACGGTGGCGCTGCCGAAGCTGTTCTGCCGAAACGGGATCGAGAAGAAGCTGCGGCCAGTCTGTGTGGTAGCGCCGGTTCCACCGACGCCGGCATTGGTGCCGACACCAGTACCAATGCCGCCGAGACCACCGCCGCCGATCCCACCGGCGCCGGTCGTGGTCGTCCCAACACCTCCGTTGTTGTAGAGGGCCACGCCGGGATTCCCCGAGTTGTCGAGGCCGATGGTCTGCGACCGGCCGCCGGGAACGGCATTGATTCCACTGGCGAACGGCGACACCGAGCCGTTGCTCTGCGTCGGGATCGCCGTCATGTTCAGCGGCGAGTTGACGCCGGTCTGGATGTTGAAGTCGAAGTCCACGCCGATGCGTTCGAAGAATGTGTCGGCGAGCGTGATGAACCGCACCTCGATCGTGACCTGGAGATCCTGTAGGCGACGAAGCTGGGCGAGGAGATTTTCGATTTCCTCGTGCACCTCCTGCGTCTGGCTGACCACCAGGCTGAGGCTGGTGTCGAACCACTTGACGGTGCCGTTGCCGCCGACTTCAGACCACGTCGTCGGCTGCACGGTGGTCGTGATGAGGTCGATGAGCGACTGGAAGTCGCGGATGCTGCCCCCCGTCGACGGCGGGCCGAAGGGGATGTTCGGTGCGGAGCCGGTGACCGGCGGCCCTCCGCCGCCTCCGAACCCGATCTGGGCGAGCGCACCGGCGTCGAGCGACGCGTTGTCTCCGGCGCGGGGGCCCCCCACGCCGGCCGGAGGCGGGCCGACCTGGACGGCGAGATTGTTCCGCATGGCAACCTGAGCGTAGCCGTCGCGAAGCGCGCTGGTGATGCCAAGCCCATCTGACGAAAAGTTGGGGATCGGCATCACGAGGTCCGCGACCGGATACGTGACCGCATACACCTCTCCCTTCACGAGCCTGGGACTCGTGACCTTCAGAACCTCGTCCTTGACGGCGTAGCCGAGGTGCAGCGGTTCGAGGAGGAGTTTGAGGGCGCTCTTCAGCGAGATCGGCTGGTCGAGGGAGAGCGTGACCGGAATGTCGCTGCGGACGGCCTCCTGATCGAGTCCTACGAGGTCGATGTGGATCGACACCCCTGCCTGCTTTGACAGCGAGTCGATTACGACGGCGAGGGGCTGTTCCCGATACGATGGCTTCACGGGGGCCTCGAGCTTCTTGTGAATCTCGAGTTCCGCCGCCGTCGCGCGTGAGCGGCCCTCGGCCAGTCGTTGCGATCGCGACTTCGTCAGATCCTGCCAGTCCTTGGTCTCGGGAAACTTGATCGGCCCGGCGAAGGGTGTCCCCGATGCCTCCACGTCGTCGGCAACATCGAGGAATCCAGCCTGACGCTCGCCGTCGATCGACTTCTGCGCGTCGAGGCGACGGATCGTGCGGCTCTGCGCGAGAAGCTGTCGCACCACGGCGTTGTCGGGGGCGAGTTGGCCCGCCTTCTTGGCGATGGCCTCGGCCTCCGCGAACCGCCGCTCGTCGACGAGGGAGTTGTATTCCTCGATGAGCATGGCGATCCGCTGATCGACTTCGACCTTCTGGGTCCGCTCCCGGTCGATCTGGGCCTCCACCTGGCTTGCCTGCTTCTCCATGGCGAGTTCGTTCCGCCGCTTGCCGGTGGCTTCCTCGATGTCGCGGCGGGTCCGTTCGATCCGCCGCAGGATCTGGGCCCTGGTCTCTTCGGGCAGCGGCTGGTCGTCGAGTCCCTTGGCGGTGGTGTCGAGCAGGTCGAGGGCATCCGCGGGCGACTTCTGCGAGAGTCTTTTCGCCTCGAGTTGCTTGGCCGCCACCTCGGCCGAGATCCGGGCCACCAGAAGGCTGTCGGCTGCGGCGGCGTTCGTCGGGGCCGGCTTCGCGGCTGGGGCGGCGGCACCGGGGTTGGCCGCCTGACTGATGGCGTCTTCGATCACCCGGCGAGCCGCCTTCTCGTCGATCGGCTTCGCCACGTCGGGGGGCGGCAGCTCCTCCGCGCAGGCCCATCCACACGCGAGCGTGACAGCCGCCGCGGCGACGATCCGGCCGGCAAAGGCCGGCACGGGTCGGCGGGGGCCGAACGCGGGTCGCGGATGATGGCAGCGTGACATGCGCGGAGTCCTTGTGCGGGAAACGAGCCGTGAGGCGGGAGAAGTACCCGCGTGCGTGACGGCGGGTCAAGGCCACGTCGCTCCCGGCGAAAACCGGGCAAACGGGGCGATTTCGGCCGTGGAACGGCCGCTGGGAAAGGCTTACGCCTGGCCCGACGGGTTCGCGGCGGCCACCGGTGGGTTCTGCCGGCGGCTGATCGACTTCTCGACCGTGTCCAGGAGCTGGTCGATGCGGAAGGGCTTGAAGAGCACCAGGTCGATGCCGGCCTGGCGGGCCTTCACGATCGAGTGGCCGGGGTCGTAGCCGAAGCCCGTCATGAGGATCAGGGGTACCGGATCGAGAATCTCCTGCAGCCGCAGCAGGAGCTGATAGCCGCTCATGTCCGGCAATCGGATGTCGGCGATGATCGCGTCGTAGCACTCCCCGCGGCAGGCCCGCACCATCGACGCCGCCTCGGCGCCGTCGCGAGCCGTTTCCACCGTGCAGCCCGACCGTTCGAGCAGGGCGTGGGCTGCTTGCCGCACCTGCTCGTCGGAATCGACGACGAGAATCCGTTTGGCGACCAGGGCCCGACGGCGGTCGCCCTGCCGCCGCTGCGTGTGGGCGGAACTGGGGGCCATCTGCTCGCCGACCTTCTGAATCACCTGCTTGATGTCGCGGGCATTCTTCAAGATGCTCTGCAGCCGCTCCACCACGTCGGCGTCGTGGCCGATGTACTTCTCCATGACGCTCACGGCGTCGTTGAGGATGTCGTCGACCGGCAGAGCGACGGCCCCGTGGATGGCTTCGATGCTCTCCGCAGCCGTCGTTGCCTTCTCGGCCACGAGCAGTTCGAGCGTGTTGAGGGCCGCGGCGACGTCGCGAGAGAAAATCTCGAGGAACTGCAGGTCGGTGGCGTCGAAACCCCCGGGCTCGGGGCTCTCGACATTGAAGGTGCCGATCACCTGGTCGTGAAGCATGAGCGGCACGGTGATGGAACTCTTGGCCCCTTTGCAGCCCTCGAGGTAGAGCGGGTCTTTGGTGGTGTCGCTGCACCAGTAGGCGTGGCCAGTGGCCGCCACGTAGCCCGTCACGCCGTTATGTTCCGGCTTCGCATGGAGGATTCGCGCCTCGGCCTCCGGCTGCATGCCCTCCGCGAGCAGCGGTTCGAGTCGCCCGGTCTGGCGATCGAGAAGCCGGATCTCGAGCACGTCGAACTTCAGCAGGTCCTTGGAGTAGTGGATGATGTTGCTCTTGAGCAGTTCAATCCGCTCGCTCACCGTCATGTCGGCGAGTTCCGCCGGCGACAGGTCGGCGAGCGTCTGGCCGGCGGCGTGGATCGCCGCCCGCTTCTGCTGCTCGAGGATCGTCTGGGTGACGTCCCGGACGGTGACGATGGCCCGCGGCCCCGAGCCCATGTCGGCGGGCGAGAAGGCGGCCGAGGCATGGACGGCGAAGAACCGATTGCCGGCGGTCTTGAGGATGGCCGAGTGGGGGCGACCGGCGAGCAGGGACTCGTGAAAGTCGCTCACCTCCGTCGGCCGGTGTTCGACCGCCCAGCCGGTCAAAGACGACAGGAAATCGCAGCCGCGGAGGTCGCCCTGTGCAGACCAGGCCGTCAGTCGATCGTTGGCCCAGGCGACGCCACCGCCGGCATCGAGAACAGCCACCCCGTCGGGAAGGTGCTCGACCAGCTCATGCTCACGATGCCGTGTCGCGGCCAGGTTGGCCGGTTCGTCGTCACTCTGCGTCACCAGCCACTCTCCGTAGCCGACGGGCACCGAATCCCCAGAGTATAAAACCGCCGCATCGAGCCGCCAAATCGCCGCGAGGCGTTGTCGCTCGACGCGGCATACCTATACTCCTCCGGGTCGACGAGCCGACACCGGAGCCATCCGGCTGCCGGCTTCCCGCCCCCCCCAATGCGGCAGTGCCGCTCTCCGAGGTCGATCGTGAGCGAGTCATCCCCGTCGTTCCTGGAACGCCACCAGTTTCTGATCTATCGGCTGTTTTCGCTCGCCGGGCTCATTCCGGTCGGTGCGTTTCTGGCGGTCCACCTGCTGACCAATGCCTCCATCCTCGCCGGGGATGACGGTCGGACGTTTCAGTCGCGGGTGGACATGATCCACTCGCTTGGCCCGCTCCTCGTGCCGATCGAGTGGGCCTTCATCTTTCTGCCAATGCTGTTTCACGCGGCGGTGGGCTTCGTGATCATCGCGAACGGCCTGCCGAATGTGGGGTCGTATGCCTATGTGGGGAACGTTCGGTACACGCTCCAGCGGGCAACCGGCATGATCGCCTTCGCCTTCATCGTCTGGCACATCATGCAACTCCACTGGCTGGGGAAGCCGTTTGGCGGAGGAAACTTCGATCCGCACCATGCAGCCAGCACGGCCGCCACGGCGCTGCAGCCGATCCTCGTGTCGATCCTTTACTGCATCGGCATCCTCTCGACCGTCTTCCACTTCGCAAACGGACTGTGGACGCTCGGCATCACCTGGGGACTGTGGACGAGTCCCGCGGCGATGCGGCGGGCCAACGTCGTGAGCATGGTCGTCGGCGTCGGGCTCGCGGCCGCCGGGCTCGGGGCCCTCGGCGGCTTCCGTTCGCTCGACGTTTCGAGGGCACGCGAAGCTGAGGTCTGGGCCGAGAAGCAGAAGCGGGCCATGTCTGTGCCCGGGGCGGCCGTGGCCCCGGCGGCGATTCCCACAACCACCCACTGATCCATCACGCAGGATTACCTTCCCATGGCTCAATCGAGGGTTCTCGTCGTCGGCGGCGGCCTGGCAGGCCTGGCAGCTACCATGCGGCTGGCGGAACTCGGGGTCAACGTCGACCTCGTCAGCCTTGTGCCGGTCAAACGATCGCATAGCGTCTGTGCCCAGGGAGGCATCAACAGCGTCAACGCCCTCACGCGGCAGCAGGGCGACAGCGAGTGGAAACACCTCGATGACACCGTCTACGGGGGTGACTTCCTTCAGCACCAGCCGCCCGTCAAGGAGATGGCCGACTGGGGCCCGAAGATCATCGACCTCATGGACCGGCTCGGCGTGCCCTTCAACCGCACGTCGGAGGGGTTTCGCGACCAGCGGCGATTTGGCGGCACGCTCTACAAGCGGACCGCCTTCGCCGGGGCCACGACTGGCCAGCAACTTCTGTACGCCCTCGATGAGCAGGTCCGCCGCTGGGAGGTGGAGGGGAAGGTCAAAAAGTGGGAGTTCTGGGACTTTCTCGGCCCGGTCCTCGATGACTCCGGCCGCTGCCGGGGCGCCGTCTGCCAAGACCTTGTCACGATGCAGTTCAAGGCCTTTCCCGCCGACGCCGTCGTCCTCGCCACCGGGGGCAACGGGCTCATCTACGGCCGGTCGACAATGTCGATGGTCTGCACCGGCAGTGCGGTGAGTCGCGCCTATCAGGCCGGTGCCTGGTACGGAAACGGCGAGTTCATCCAGGTTCACCCCACCGCCATCCCGGGCGCCGACAAACTGCGGCTGATGAGCGAGAGCGCCCGCGGTGAAGGGGGCCGGGTGTGGGTGCCGCGAAAGCCGCAGGACCAGCGAGATCCACGGAGCATTCCCGAGGCGGAGCGGTGCTACTTTCTCGAGGAGAGGTATCCGAAGTACGGCAATCTCGTGCCGCGCGACATCGCCACTCGCGAGATCTTCGACATCTGCACCACCGACGGCCTCTCCGTGGAGAAAGACCGGCTGTGCGTCTACCTCGACCTGACGCACATTCCGAAGGAGACACTCGACCGCAAACTCGGGGGCATCCTCGAGATCTATGAGAAGTTCCAGGGCGTCGATCCTCGGGTGACGCCGATGAAGATCTTTCCCGCCGTTCACTACTCGATGGGCGGGCTCTGGGTGGACTACGAGAAGAGCGCCACGGGCGGTCTGGTGGAAGGTTCGCTCCGCAACCAGCAGACGAACGTTCCCGGCTTGTACGCGATCGGCGAGTGCGACTACCAGTATCACGGCGCCAATCGTCTGGGGGCCAATTCGCTGCTCTCCTGCATCTTCAGCGGCCTGTTTGTGGCCCCCACGCTCGTGAACGTCGGCGACGCGGCGGCCACGTCGGGCGGCGATCATGTCCGGCTCTTCGATGCGGAGATCCGTCGCCACGAGGAGCGGCATCGTGAGTTGCTCGCCCGGACCGCCGGCGACGAGAACCCGTACACGCTGCATCAGGAGCTCGGCAACCTGATGACGCGGGTCGCCACGGTCGTCCGTCGCAACGATCAGCTCGCTGCGGCGTACGACGAGGTGTGCCGGATGGCCGAGCGGTGGAAGCGGTGCGCCGTATCCGACACCGGCAACTGGACGAACCAAAATGTCGTGTTCACCAAGGCTTTGGGCGACATGTTTCCGATCGCGAAGCTGATCCTCAAGGGGGCGTTGCTCCGCGACGAGTGCCGCGGCGCCCACTTCAAGCCCGCCTTCTCGATGCCCGGCCTGACGGCGACCGATCCCGAAGGCAAGCGGCGGGAGGCCGAGCAGTGGTGTGACGCGTTCGAGGCCAACACGCGGAAGTGGCTCAAGTCGACGATCGCCACCTGCGGACCCAATGGCAACCCGGAGATCTCATATCAGGACATCGACACGTCGTTGATTCCGCCGCGGCCTCGGCTCTACGGGCTCGTCGGGGGCGACGCGATCGAGGAGGCCTGGCGGGAGCGGGCAGCGAAGGTGGCCGGTGAGGCGATGGCGAAGGGCAAGACCGTCGGCGTGGGGGCATGACAGGCGAAACGAACGAGGGAGACTCACCATGATCAAGGCAGTTGATTCGGCGGCGGATCTCGTGCGCGGTGCGGCCGACCATGCGTCGGACGGCGCGGTCGTGCGGGTTCGGGTGCTCCGTCAGGACGTGGCAGGCGGCGAGAGTTACTGGGAGCGGTTCGAGGTTCCCTACGAGCCGAACATGAACGTGATCAGCGTTCTCCAGAAGATCGCCGCTCAGGCGCGGTCTCAGGACGGCCGCAAGGTGGCGCCGGTCGCCTGGGACTGCAACTGTCTCGAGGAGGTCTGCGGGTCGTGCACGATGCTGATCAACGGTCGCACGCGGATGGCCTGCTCCGCGCTCGTTGACCGGCTCCAGGCGGAGGATGGCGACGAGATCGAACTCCGTCCGATGTCGAAGTTCCCGGTCGTCCGCGATCTGGTGGTCGATCGCCGCCGGCTGTTCCGAGGCCTCGAGAAGGTGAAGGCCTGGGTTCCGGTGGAGGGATCCTACGACCTCGGCCCCGGCCCGCGGATCTCGCCCGAAGAACAGGAAGACGCCTACCCGCTTTCGGAGTGCATGAGTTGCGGCTGCTGCCTCGAGGCCTGCCCGCAGTACACGAAGGTCGAAGCGGTGCGGCGCGACGGGGAGTCGGAAGCCGAGTTCGAGAAGCGGCGGAAGGCAGCCTTCGACTCGGGCTTTGTCGGGGCGCACGCGATCAGCCAGGCGGTCCTGTTCAACGCCCATCCGACCGGCAGGATGATCGCCGACGAGCGGATGGAGGCGCTGACGCGACAGGGTGGCATCCAGATGTGTGGCAACGCCCAGAACTGCGTGGCGGTCTGCCCGAAGCGGATCCCACTGACACGGTCGATTGCCCGTGCCGGCCGCGCGGCGACGGTCTGGGCGCTCAAGAGGCTGTTTGACCGCTGAAATCGGCCCCGTTCGGGCCGGCCGAGTCCGCGGTGTTTGCCGTTCAGGGCAGGGCGTGGTACCGTTCTCCCATTGACAGGGGCGGCTTTCTCATACGCCGCCAGCCGCTGTGCCGGCATCAGCTGATGGCTGCTGCCGGCCTTCCGATGCGGGCATCAGGACGCCCCGCGGAGCGATGCGGATGACGTTTCGAGGAAGCAACGAGGCAACGAGTGTTCATGGACAACAGGGCAGGGCATCCGGCGGAGTCGGGTGCTCCCGCCGAGACGGTTTGCGAGGCAACCGCTCCGCAAGCGGCGGGTGATTTTCGGAATCTGGGACTCTCCGCGGCGACGCTCGCCGCCGTCGATCGTGCCGGCTACACCACCCCCACGCCGGTCCAGGCGGGTCTGATCCCGCGGGCCCTCGCCGGCGTAGACGTGCTCGGCCAGGCCCGTACGGGCACCGGCAAGACGGCGTCGTTTGTGCTGCCGATCCTCGAGCGGATGCTGCAGCCAGGCCGCGGCGGCGGGCCGCGGGCCCTCGTGCTCGTGCCCACTCGGGAACTGGCCGTACAGGTCAAAGACGAGTTCGAGAAACTCGCCCACGGCTCGAAGATCCACTGCGTCGCCGTCTATGGCGGCAAGCCGATCAAGGGCCAGATCGACAAACTCGCCAAGCATCCGGCGGTCGTCGTGGGCACGCCGGGCCGCGTGCTCGACCACATGAGCCGGGGCACGATCTCGTTTTCCGCGCTCGAGATGGTCACGCTCGATGAGGCCGACCGGATGCTCGACATCGGGTTCCGTCCCGACATCGAGAAGATCCTGCGCCGCTGCCCTGAGAGCCGCCAGACGCTCCTGCTCTCTGCGACCGTGCCGCCGCCCGTGCAGAAGCTCGCCACGCGGTACATGCGCGATCCCGAGATCATGGACTTCTCGACCAACGAACTGGCCGTGGAGACGATTGAGCAGCGGTATTTCACCGTCGATCCGACGCGGAAGTTCGACCTGCTCGAGCGGCTTCTCGAGCGGGAGAATCCGCGGCAGGTGATCGTCTTCTGCCGGACGAAGCGGGGCACCGACAAGATCCACGAGAAGCTTTCGCGGCGACGGAGTCGCAGCCGGGACCACGGGTCGGCCGAAGACGTGGCCTGCATCCACGGTGACCTCGCGCAGAGTGTGCGCGACCGGGTGATGCGGCAGTTTCGCGATGGGAGCACGCGGATCCTCGTGGCTACCGACGTGGTGGGCCGCGGGATCGACGTGTCGAGCGTGTCGCACATCGTCAACTACGACATTCCCGAGTTCTGCGACGACTACGTCCACCGCGTAGGACGCACCGGCCGCATGGGCCGTGAAGGGATCGCCTTCACGTTCGTGTCGCCGGAAGAGGGGCCGCAGCTCACAAGGATTGAGATGCGGATCGAGCGGCTGCTCAAGCGGGACGAGATCGAGGGTTTTGACGCCTTCGATCGGCGGCCCAAGCCGGCCCCCATCGAGCACGTGCCCACCGGCGGCTTTCAGCGGGCCGCAGCGGCTCCTGCCGGTGAGGCCGAACCGCCCGCCGAGGCGCCGAAGCGACCGCCGGCGGCGACGCTCCTGGGCAAAGGCCGTGGTCCGAAGCGGCATCGCAGGGCGCTGTGAACTTCCGGGCGCTGAAGCAGCGGCTCGAGAGCCTCGAGGCCGCGGGCGTGACGGAGATTCCGAAGGAGGCGATGCGCGGTCGTCAGCCGACGGCCATGGGAACGATCGCCGCGACTGTGTCCTCGCCGCCTTCGCAGGCAGTGGTCTCCTCCGCGATCGCCGATGACCGCGTCTCGTCATTGCGGCTCCTGGCAGAGCAGGTGGCCGGCTGCACGCAATGCCCCGAGCTTGCCGAGGCACGGACGAACACGGTATTCGGCGTCGGACGCCCTGATGCCCGCATCTGCTTTCTTGGCGAAGCCCCCGGGGCTGACGAGGATGCGTCGGGGGAGCCGTTCGTGGGACGGGCTGGCCAGCTCCTCACGAAGATCATCGAGGCCTGTCATCTTCACCGCGAAGACGTCTACATCCTCAACGTGCTCAAGTGCCGTCCGCCCGGCAACCGCCAGCCCGACCCCGGCGAGGTGGCCCACTGCCGCGGCTACTTCGAAAGGCAGTTGGAGCTGATTTCGCCCCAGTACATCTGCTGCCTCGGCACCACCGCGGCGCAGGCCCTCCTGCAGACGACCGAGCCGATCGGGCACCTGCGAAAGCGATGGTTCACCTACGGTTCCGCCAAGGTGATCTGCACCTATCACCCTTCCTACCTGCTGCGGACTCCGGCAGCCAAGCGGGATGTTTGGGACGACATGAAGGTCATGATGGCCGACATGGGCGTTGACCTCTGAACCGGTTCACACCGGATCCTCGGGGTGAGTGCGTGGCACATGCAAGCCGACCGGCCTGAAGGACGCCGGCTTCACCGAGTAATACCGGTCACACGTGATCTTCAGGCGTTCACGACGCTCGGGGCCGCCCATGCCCATCGCCGGACGCTCGCTGCGGGCTCCGGCCCTTCGCTCGCTGCACGCCGGCTACGCTTCGCCGTTCCTGGCTTCGCTTGCCGCCGAGCCCGGCTCCCGGGCACGGGCAGCCCCTCGCAGCATCATCGCTCGCATGTGATTCTTGACGGGGGAGCAGCCGGATCGGAGGCACGCGCAGAAGCCGGTGAGACGTGTGCCACGCGGCGGTCGCTCTGCAGCGGTTGGGCTGAGAATTCATACGGTTCACGCTCGATCCTCGCCCTCGAGTGCATGGCAGGTGAAAGCCGACCGGCCGTAAGGCCGCGGGCCAATCACGCTGGACGCCGCGTCGTGTGGTGGTTCGCCTCACGGCGTTGGGCTTCCGCGGCGGTCGAGCGTCCCGACCGCCCGGACGGCCGCTGACCACGGCGTCGGACCTCTCGCCAGGGTTCCGGATTTCCTGAAGATTCGGGTCGTGACGATCCGATCTCTGGGGTGGGTCGTGGGGGAGGGGAACAGCCGCTGACTGCGGGCTGGGTCGTGCCGGGGCAACCCGGCCGGCCCGTTGCGCGGGGAGAGTTCAGGGTTCGATGGATTGTCCTACTCGAACCGTGCCGATCGCGCCTGGTCGGGTCGCCATCATGGCGGTCGCGGCGCTGCTGGCGGGCTGCACGATGTGCCCCGACCCGTACGACTACTCGGGGCCCGTGCCCAACGGCTCATCCCCGCAAAACAATTTTCGGGCCCGTAGCAACGGTATCCTTCCCGTCGGCGCCGCCCCGGTGCCGTGGCCGCCGATCGTGAAGGCGAGCGGAGTGAAGGGAGTCGATGGTCCACAACTCGCCGCCGAGCGGAGTGGCAGGGCAGGGAGGCAGCCGGCTCCGACGCTCGCCGATCCGGCTGTGGAGTCGGCCGCCGGCGACGCCGCCGGGGTCCAGGGCGAGCCGACGAGCGTGCTGGTGACCGCAGTGGTCGAGGGAGCCAACGCGGAGCCATCGGCAACCGAGGCCGACTCCATGATCCAAGTCATCGGTGAGTCTGGCGGGGAACTGCCTGGAAGTGACGATGCCACGGCCAGCGAACGATCAGGGGCCGAGTTGGCACCGTCGTCGCCCGATGGTTCACCGGCACCCGTTGAGTTGAGCGTCGAGGTCCCTCCGCTCGCCGAAACTCCTGGTTGGCGGCCGCGGCAGGATCGCTGACGTCAGGCCGGGTGCACAAAGGCAGGTTCGGGCACCCAGCCGTCGGGGATCACGGCGTCCTTCGGGACCACGGCCACCCCGTCGCGGATCGTGAACCGCTCATCGTCGGCCGTATCGACCCAGCCGTGCTCATTGACGATCCGCACGCGGCGGCCAATGCGCACGTTCTTGTCGATGATCGCCCCGGCGACGATGGTGTCGTCGCCGATGCCCAGTGGCGGCAGGCCACGGGCCACGTCGTCGGCCAGGCCGTGCTCGCTCTCGTAGTAGTCGTTGCCCAGGATCACGGAGTCGCGGATCACGACATTGCGGCCGATCCGGCATCGCAGCCCGATCACACTGTTTTCAATCACGGCCCCCGACTCGATCACGCAGCCGTCAGACACCAGGCTGTTGCGGATGCTCGCCCCGCCGAGCCGCGACGGCGGCAGGAACCGGCCGCGGGAGTAGATCGGCGCTTCGGCGTTGACGAGGTCGAACGGCGGCGACGTCCCAGCAAGTTCGCGATTGCACTGAAAGTAGGAGCGAATCGTCCCGATGTC
Source organism: Pirellulales bacterium (assembly GCA_040397625.1). Classification (GTDB taxonomy): domain Bacteria; phylum Planctomycetota; class Planctomycetia; order Pirellulales; family UBA1268; genus QWPN01. The sequence continues at coordinate 16,978 of JBBAVQ010000001.1, forward strand.
CTCCCAGTAGCCGTCGAAGGCGTGAAGTTGCACGTGCTTTGCCCTGATCGCCGCCGGAAACACCTCCTTGCCGAAGTCGCGGTAGTCGGTTTTCGTGAGCAGATCGAGCAGGCAGTCGCGGTCGAAGAGATAGATGCCCATGCTCGCCATCAGCGAGCGGCCGTGCGCGGCGATCCCCTGAGCCTCGATCCAGGCCGGATCAGTCCGCATCATCTCGAGCTCCTTCGCCGTTTGTGGCTTCTCGAGAAAGCCTTCCACCCGGCCCTCGCCGTCGAGCCGCATGATGCCGAGTGCCGAGGCGGCCTCGTCCTTGACGGGGATGCCGGCAATCGTGACGTCGGCCTTGTGGGTCAGATGCGTGGCGAGCATGTCGGCGTAGTTCATCCGGTAGAGCTGGTCGCCGGAGAGAATCAACACGTGCTTGATGTCGGGCTGCTGCAGGTAGCGGATGTTCTGCCGGACCGCGTCGGCCGTGCCCTGGTACCAGCCGGAGTTGTCGAGTGTCTGCTGCGCCGCAAGGATCTCCACGAACCCGCCGCTGAATGGGTCGAACGTGTAGGTGCGGCGGATGTGCCGATGGAGGCTCACCGAGTTGAACTGGGTGAGCACGTAGATCCGCTGCACGCCGCTGTTGATGCAGTTCGAGAGCGGTACGTCGATGATCCGGTATTTGCCTGCCAGCGGCACCGCGGGTTTGGAGCGGTCACGGGTGAGCGGATAGAGCCGCGTGCCGCGACCGCCGCCGAGAACCAGGGCCAGAACTCGCTTCACCGACATGGATCGCTCCTCAGGGAGCCCGCCGCCTCACGGGCGTCACCATGCTACGGGAACCAGCCATGCCACAGAAAGACGATTCCGCGCTCGGCGTAAGGCGTCCGGAAACAGGCGGTGCGATGCCACCGAGCGAAAGCCGGCGGCTGGACGGGACGAGTCGGCTCGCCAACGGCAGGATAGCCGACGCTCGCCATCCTCGCCCCGATCCCGCCGCCTCCCTGGCAGCCCCGAGGCCTGGGGCCGCGACACGCGTGGTCAGCCCTTGACCACGAAGTTCACGAGTCGGCCGGGGACGGCGACCACCTTCATGATTTCCTTGCCGGCGAGCTGTTCGGCGATCTTTGGGTCAGCGAGGGCCGCAGCCTTGGTCGCCTCGGCGTCGGCGTCGGCCGCCACCACCACGCGGCCCCGGAGCTTGCCCTGGATCTGCACCGGGATCTCGACCGTGTCGTCCTTGAGCCACCGCTCCTCGGCCACCGGCCAGGTCGCGAGCGAGACCGGCGCCGGCTTGCCGAGCAGTTCCCAGAGTTCCTCGGCGAGGTGAGGGGCGAAGGGGGCGAGGATCGTCACGAAGGGCTCGAGGATCGCCCTGGGCCGCCGCTCCAGCGGTGTGCAGAAGTTGACGAACTCCATCATCCGTGCGATTGCCGTGTTGAACGACAGCGATTGGATGTCGCGGGTCACCTTGTCAATCGTGCGGTGGATCTCGCGAAGCTGTTCGTCGGTCGGCGGATCGTCGCAGACCTGCGGCGTCAAAGCGATCTCGTCGGCCCGCTCGTCGACCACGAGCCGCCAGCAGCGGTCGAGGAAGCCGCGGACGCCGCTCACGCCGGCCGTGCTCCAGGGCTTCGTGGCCTCCAGCGGTCCCATGAACATCTCGTAGAGCCGCAGCGAGTCGGCACCGAAGTCGCGGACCACCTGGTCGGGGTTTACCACGTTGCCTCGGCTCTTCGACATCTTGTAGGCCCGGCTCTCGACACGGATCTTCGGCGCGTCGCGGAGCACGAAGTGCTCGCCCTGCTTCTCGACCTGATCGGCGGGCACCTTTGCCGGGACATCCTCCGTGGCCCGCTTCTCGGCCGACACCCAGCCCCCCTTGGTGCTGCGGTAGCCCGTGAACTCCATCTCGCCGAGGATCATTCCCTGGTTCACGAGTCTGCCGAACGGCTCCGGGTGGGAGACGTGGCCGCGGTCATAGAGCACCTTGTGCCAGAATCGCGAGTAAAGGAGGTGGAGCACCGCGTGCTCGGCGCCGCCGATGTAGAGATCGACAGGCATCCAGGCCTTTTCGAGGTCGGGATCGATGAACCGTGACGTGTTTCGCGGATCGATGAACCGCAGGTAGTACCAGCATGAGCCGGCCCACTGCGGCATCGTGTTGGTCTCCCGCTTGTAGCGCTTGCCGTCGCGTTCGACGAAGAGCCAGTCGGCAGGGGACCGCGAGAGCGGCGGATCGGGCGTGTCGCCCGGCTTGAAGTCGGTGAGGTGGGGGAGATTCACCGGGAGTTCCGCCGGATCGACGGCTCGGATCGCGCCGGTCAGGTTTCCCTGGACATCGAGCTCGTGCAGGATCGGAAACGGCTCGCCCCAGAACCGCTGGCGGCTGAAGAGCCAGTCGCGGAGTTTGTAGTTGACCGCCGGCCGGCCGAGCCCGGCCGCTTCGAGGTCGCCGCCGACCCGCTCGAGGAACTCGCCGGTGGCGAGACCCGTGTACGGCCCCGAGTTCACGGCCCGGCCCTCGCCGGCGAAGAGTTCGCCCGGGGTCGCCCCGCCATCCGGCGGCTCGACGACCGTGATCACATCGAGGCCGAAGGTCTTCGCAAACGCGAAGTCGCGGTCGTCGTGGGCCGGCACCGCCATGATGGCGCCGGTGCCGTAGGTGGCCAGAACATAGTCGGCCACCCAGACCGGCACGGGCCTGCCGGTGAGCGGGTGGATCACGTGCGAGCCGGTGAACACGCCCGTCTTCTCGCGGGCCAGATCGGTGCGGTCGAGGTCGCTCTTGCGGGCGGCCACTTCTCGATAGGCGGCGATCGCCTCCCGCTGCTCCGGGGCGGCGAGGACATCGAGCAGCGGATGCTCCGGAGCCACGACCATGTAGGTCACGCCGTAGAGCGTGTCGGGGCGGGTGGTGTAGATCCGCAGGACGTCGTCGCCGGGCTTGTCGGGATAGCCCGCCGCCGCCCGCGACTGCTTCCAGGCGTCGTAGGCCCTGGCTGTGTCGGTACGGTGCGGGATCAGGAAATCGACTTCGGCGCCCGTGCTCCGGCCGATCCAGTCGCACTGCAGTTTCTTGATGCTCGCGGGCCAGTCGAGCCCCTCGAGTTCGCGTTCCAGGCGGTCGGCGTAGGCGGTGATCCGCAGCATCCATTGCCGCAGCGGAATCCGAACCACGGGGTGCCCTCCCCGCTCGCTCACGCCGCCGATCACCTCCTCGTTGGCCAGCACCGTGCCAAGTGCCGGGCACCAGTTCACCGGAGCCTCCGACTGGTAGGCGAGCCGGTGGGCGTCGCGGTATTTCGCGACCGCGGCCTCGCCGTTCGCGACGACGTCGCCCGGGATCGGGAGTTCGGCGATCGGGCGGCCCTTCTGGACAACCGGATCGAACCAGGTGTCGAACAGGACCAGGAAGATCCACTGGGTCCAGCGGACATACTCCGGGTCGGTGGTTGCCAGCGCGCGGTCCCAGTCGTAGCTGAAGCCGAGCATCTTCAGCTGTCGCGTGAATGTCGCGATGTTCTTTTCGGTGCTCTCCCGCGGCGGCGTGCCCGTGCGGATTGCATGCTCCTCGGCGGGAAGGCCGAAGGCATCGAAGCCCATGGGGTGCATCACGCTTGTGCCCCGCATCCGCTCGAACCGCGACACAATGTCGGTGGCCGTGTAGCCCTCCGGATGGCCGACGTGCAGGCCGTCGCCGCTCGGGTACGGGAACATATCAAGGACGTACCGCTTGCGATCCGACGGAAGGCGGGGCGTGGCGAACGTACCGTTCGCATGCCACCACTCCTGCCATTTGGGCTCGATCCGCGACGGCTGGTAACGGGGCATCCTGCGCTCGTGTCTGGAGGGAGCGTCGGCGAGCGGGAGGCCGCCGCCCGGCCTCGGCGGGATGCCGAAACTGGGCGGCATCCACGGGGTTTTTGGCTAGTCGTGCCGACGTGCCGCGATTCTAATGGCCAGCGTCGCCGGGGCAACGAACCCCGGTCATTCCCCCGATTCCCAGCCGACTGCGAGCGATCATGGCAGGCACCGATCCGACTGCAGCCCCCCTCGTGCTCCAGCGTCTGATGCTGCGGGCCTGCCGGAGTGCCGGAAGCCGGATGAAGGTCGCCGATTCCCTCGGCACGCGGATGAGCGGTCATGAGCTCCTGCTGGCCATGTTCGTCGTCAAGCGGGTGCTCGACCGTGTCTTGGCTGCGGATGAGAGACGGGTCGGGGTGATGCTGCCACCGACGGTCGGGGCCGCCGTGGTCAATGCGGCGTTGGCTTTGTCGGGGCGCGTGGCCGTCAATCTCAACTACACCTCCAGCCAGTCGATTCTCGACGTCTGCATCGAACGGGCGGGCCTGCGGCATGTGATCTCGAGCCCCGCCTTCCTGACACGCGTGAAACTCGATCTCGGTGCCAGACTGCTCGATGCGGGGACGCTGCGAAAAAAGGCGACGGCATTCGACAAGGGGATCGGCTTTGTTCAGGCCCGGCTGATGCCGCTCGGCATGCTCGAGTCGGCATTCGGCCTGGAGCGGATTCGGCCAGATGATCCGCTCACGATCATCTTCACCTCAGGTTCCACGGGTGATCCCAAGGGCGTCGTGCTCTCGCAGGACAACGTCGGCTCGAACGTGCGGGCGATCGATCACCTGCTCCATCTTTCGCCGAGCGACGTGGCCCTCGGCGTGCTGCCGTTCTTTCACTCGTATGGCTACACCACCACGCTCTGGACGCCGCTGACGCTCGATCCCGCCGTCGTGTACCACACCGACCCACGGGATGCGCAGGTGGTGGGCCGCCTCGCCCGCGAGCATCACGCCACCCTCCTGATGGCCACCCCGACGTTTCTGAGAATCTATGCCCGGCGGACGCCTGCCGAAGACTTCTCGTCGCTGGAGTGCGTGTTCGGCGCCGCGGAGAAGCTCCCCAAGGACGTCTGCGACGCCTTCGAGAAGAAGTTCGGCGCCCGTCCCAGCGAGGCATATGGTGCGACCGAACTGTCGCCGCTCGTCGCCGCCAACGTCCCCGCATCACGCCATGTGCCTGGCCGGCCCGTTGACGCCCGGGAGGGAACGGTCGGCAAGCCGATCCTCGGCTGCCGGGCCCGGATCACGGACCGTGAGGGGGGGCACGAAGTCCCGGTCGGCCGGGATGGCCTGCTCTGGGTGGCGGGGCCGAACGTGATGCAGGGCTATCTCGACCGTCCCGACCTCACCGCGAAGGTGGTGAAAGACGGCTGGTACTGCACGGGTGACATCGCCCGGCTCGATACCGAAGGCTTCATCACCATCACCGGCCGCGAGAGCCGGTTCTCGAAGATCGGCGGCGAGATGGTGCCGCACATTTCCGTCGAGGAGGTGATCAATGAGGAACTTGGCGCCGCCGACGGTGAACTGCTCGCCGTGGTGACGGCGGTTCCCGATCGCGCGAAGGGAGAGCGGCTGGTGGTGTTCCACACGCCGACGGCTCGCGACCCGAAAGACGTGGTGCGTCGCCTCCAGGAGCGAGGCCTACCAAACCTCTGGATTCCCGGGGTCGACGCCTTCGCCGAAATCCAGGAGTTGCCGATGCTCGGGTCGGGCAAACTCGATCTTCGGCACCTCTCCGAGATGGCCCGGGAACGGTTCGCCGAGGCTCGTGACGCGTGACGACCCTGCCTGAGATCATCGTCACGCTGGGGCCCTGCGATGACATGCGGGCAGAGGTCTTCGTGCGGCTGGCGGGTGACGTGCCGGCTGGTTCCCGGATCGTGGGCTCGGTCACCGGACCACGTCGCGGCCGCGACACCACGCTTCCCGTAACGTCGCGGCTCATCCCCTTGGCTGAGGCAGCCGCCGCGGGGCCGGCATCGCGGGCGATCCTCACCGAACCAGCTTTTTGGACCCCTGATCTCCCGAACCTCTATCGGGTCGAGGCGAGTCTCGATCCGCAGGGGTCTGACTCGTGGGCCGCCGATACCTGGATAGGCCTGCGACGGCTTGGCGTCCGCGGCCGCTCGTTCTGGTTGGATGGCCGACGCTGGGTTCCGCGGGTGGTCGTGGGGCCGGGCGACCTCGTCGCGGCGAAGGCGGCGGCGATCGGACTCGCGGCCGAATCGCCCGCTGACGAACTGCTCTCGCGGGCGGACGAAACGGGTGTGGCCGTGGTGCCGCTGCTCGACGGTGGCAGTCTGACTCCGGCGGGGATCGCCGCATGGGCCCGCCATCCGTCGGCCATGCTCGCGGTGATCACGGCTGGTGGTGCGACGGCCGACGTGGCGGATCGTCTTGCCGCTGTCCGGGGCGCGAAAGACACACTCTTGATCGGGGTGACCGTCGACGGCACGCGTCCGCCGCCGGTCGGTCCAGCAGGCGGGGATTTTCTCGTGGTGATGCTGCCGGCCGAAGGGCTGCCGCACGCCGGTTGGAGGGCTGCCTCGGTGCAGCCTCTGGTTGCCTGGCGGCAGGCTGCAGACAAGGCGTCACCCCGGGCGTCGTGCGACGCGCTCCAGCGCGATCTCGCCCTCTGGGGCCTTGGCGGCGGCGCGCCGTCGTGGGACTGGGCGGGCTACCTGGTGGGGTAGCAGGAGGGACGGGCTACACTGCCTTCATGTCCTCCTATGATGCCGATCGCTATTCCCGTCAGACCCGCTTCGCACCGCTGGGGCCCGACGGCCAGGAACGGCTTGCGGCCGCACGTGTCGCGGTGGTCGGCTGTGGCGCCCTGGGCAGCGTGGTCGCGATGGCGCTCGCCCGCGCAGGGGTCGGTTTCCTGCGGCTCATCGACCGTGACCTGCCCGAGCGCTCGAACCTGCCCCGGCAGCTGCTTTTCGACGAGGCTGACGTGGCGGCAGGGCTCCCCAAGGCCGTCGCCGCTGCGAGCCGCCTGGCCCGGATCAACTCGACGGTGACCATCGAACCCGTCGTCGTCGATCTCACGGCCGCGAACGCGACGGAATTACTCTCCGGCGTCGATGTGATCGTTGATGGCACCGACAACTTCGAGGCTCGGTTTCTCGTCAACGAGGTCGCCTGCCGGCATCGCATCCCGTGGGTTCACGGCGGGGCGATCGGCGCCGAAGGACGAGTGCTTGCGATCATACCGGGGCAGACCGCCTGCCTGCGGTGCCTGATCCCCGATCCACCCGCGCCGGGATCGCTTCCGACCTGCGAGACCGCCGGCATCATTGGGCCAGCGGCCCTCGTGGTGGGCGCGGTCGAGGCGGCGGAGGCGATCAAACTGCTCGTCGGCTCTCACGGCACCGTCGGCCGCATGCTCGTCTGCGACCTCTGGGCCAGCGTGTGGCGGACGGTCGATCTCTCCCCCCTGGCGGCGACTGGCTGCCCGACCTGCCGAAGTGCCGACGCTCCGTGGCTCGACGGGCGGCTCGGTGGGCGGCCGACGCCACTCTGCGGACGCGATGCGGTGCAGGTGCCGGCGGTCGGCGGCGGTGTCGATCTCGCGGCCTTGGCCGAGCGGCTCGCGACCGTGGGTGCCGTCGTGGCCAACCGCTGGATCGTGCGGGCCGACGTCGAAGAGGGCATCCAGCTCTCGGTCTTTGCCGACGGCCGGGCCATCGTGTCGGGCACTCGCGACGAGGCGAGGGCCCGCGGCATCGTGTCACGGTATCTCGGTGCGTAACGGGCACGACCGGGAGCATTCAAGAGTTGATGCCGGTCCGAGGGAGAGTCGGGGCACGAGTGGCAGATGTGATACGGCTCCCACTTGATCCTCGCGCTCGAGTGCATGGCAGGCGAAAGCCGACCGGCCGTAAGGCCGCGGGCCAATCACGCTGGACGCCGCGTCGTGTCGTGGTTCGCCCCACGCCTCACGGCGTTGGGCTTCGACGGCGGCCGCGCGAGGATCACGTGTGAACCGTATGAGGCCGCGGGTGAACCATCCTGGACGCTTGGCTTGTTGCGGGCTCGCTCCACGGCTCACGGTGTTGGGCGAGTACGAACGCTCGCGTTGGAATCACGTATGATTCGCTGGGCTCAGGAGCGTGCGTGGTTCGTCGCCCCCGTCGCAGCTTCCATGATCTTCTGCTCGGTGGCGGTAGCGCGGGGGAACTCGCCTGTGAGGCGTCCCTCGGAGAGCACGAGGATGCGGTCGGCGAGGGCCAGCAGTTCGGGAAGTTCGCTCGACGTGAGGATCACCGCGAGGCCTTCACGGCAGAGCCGGTCGATGAGGGCGTAGAGTTCGGCCTTGGCTCCCACGTCGATGCCGCGGGTGGGATCATCGAGCAGGAGGACTCGCGGCTTCACGAGCAGCCAGCGGCCGATGATGCACTTCTGCTGATTGCCGCCGGAGAGGCCCGTGATCGCCGCGTGCGGCCCCGGCGTCTTCACGCCCGTCTCGCGGAGCGGAGCCGCGACGAGCGCCTCCTCGCGGCTGCGGGACAGGAGGCCGCCTCGCACCGCCTCGCTCAGGCTGCAGAGGCTCACGTTGGCGGCCACGTCGAGGTCGGGAAACAGGCCGAGCCGCTTTCGGTCCTCCGTCACCATCGCGATGCCGGCGGCACAGGCTTCGGCGGGATGGCTGAATCGGACGCTGCGGCCGTCGAGGAGAATCTCGCCCGTCCAGATCGGCTCCGTGGCGCCGAAGATCGTCTCGAGCAGCTCCGTGCGGCCGGCTCCCATCAGGCCGGCGACGCCCACGATCTCGCCGGCGCGAAGCTCGAACGACACGTCCTTGAGGCGGTAGCCGCGGGGATGATCGGGCCAAGGAAGCGTGAGGTCGCGAATCTCGAGCACCGTCGGGCCGGGTGACCGCGCGCCATGAAACTCGTGGCCAGCGATGTCGCGACCGACCATCCAGCCGGTGACCTCGCGGGGCGTGGTGGCGGAGCGGTCGACCGTGGTCACCACCCGGCCGTCCCGTAGCACCGTAATCCTGTCGGCGAGGCGAAACACTTCGTCCATCTTGTGCGAGATGTAGAGGATCGTGACGCCGCGGGCCCGCAGCCGGGCGATCACGCGGTCGAGCCGGGCAACCTCGGCATCGGTGAGGGCGCTGGTCGGCTCGTCCATGATGAGGACGTCGCTGGCGAGCGACACCGCCTTGGCGATCTCCAGAAGCTGTTGGTCGCCCACCCGCAGACTGCCGGCTGGTGTTCGGGGATCGACCGGGCACTCGAGCTCGGCGAGCAGCTTCGCCGCCTCCCGTTCCATCGCGGCGTCGTCGAGCAGGCCCACGGCTGTCCGCCGCTCGCGGCCGAGGAAGATGTTGGCGGCAGCGGAGAGCTGTTCCACCAGATTGAGTTCCTGATGGATGATTGCGATCCCGGCGGCTTCGGCCTCACGGGTGCCGCGGAATCGCACCGGCTCGCCCCGCACGAGGATCTCGCCCACGTAGTCCCCGATCACGCCGGAGAGCAGCTTCATGAGCGTGCTCTTTCCGGCGCCGTTCTCGCCGCAGAGAGCATGGCACTCCCCCGGTGTCAGGTCGAACGACACTCCGTCGAGGGCCACGACACCCGGAAAGGTCTTGCCCACCCCGCGGAAAGCGACGATGGCCGTCATGACGCGCGGCGGCCTTCGAGAAGGCGGATCGCGGCCAGGGCGATGAGCGTGATGCCGCCCACGACGCCGCCGAACAGGCCGATCCGGCCCTGCAGCGCCGGCACGTTGGCGGCAGCCATGGTGGCGAGCAATGCCGCGAAGATGGCGATCGTGGGAATGGCGGCGACGCCGCGAGCCCCCGAGAAGAACGAGCGACTCGCCTGCCCACGACGGCCGACCTGCGTGAGCGTGACGGCGAGCGCGACGATGATCCCCACGATCATCCCCTCGTAGACGTCAGCGCTTGCCTTGATGAGCTTCGAGACGGCGTCGATCACGAGCCGCAGGAAGAGGGCTCCGAGCACGGTGCCAGGAACCGTGCCCACGCCCCCCTGCAGGCTGCAGCCGCCGACGACTGCGGCGGCGATGGCGTTGAGTTCGTAGCCCCGCGCGAGGTTGCCGGGTTGGGCCACGCTGCTGTCGGCCATCAGGAAGATGCCGGCCAGGGCGGCCGTGAGGCTCCCGTAGCAGTAGGCGAACCACTTTACGTTGTCGGTGCGGATGCCGCTCAGACGGGCCGCCTGCTCGTTGCCGCCGAGCGCATAGAGGTGCCTGCCGAGGACGGTGCGGGAGAGGATCAGCCAGGTGACGATGGCGAGCGCGAGGAACGTGGCCGTCATGATCCAGACGTTGTGCTCTTTCAGCCAGGCGAAGAACGGCGTGTTGACGTTGATCTGCTGCGACTCGCTCCCCCATCGCTCCTTGGTGACGAACAGGCACATCGCCCGGGCGAAACTCCGCAGACCAACCAGTGTGGCCAGCGTGGCCACGAACGGTGGCAGGCGGATCGCCGTGATCAGCCAGGTGTGGAGGGTGCCGACGAGGAGTCCTGAGAGCATCGCCGCCCCGACGGCGGCTGCGATGCCCGCGGGCCCCACGGTGACGAGTCGCCGGTCGTCGGGAGCAGCGCAGAGCGTCAGCACCAGGGCACACGTCGTGGCGCTGAAGGCCACCATCGATCCCGCGGAGAGGTCGATCCCGCCGGCGATGATCACGACCGAGGCCCCGAGGGCGATGATGCCCAGCAGCGACGTGTTGCGCAGGATGATGTCGCGACTCTCCGCCCAGTTGGCGAAGTAGGTGTGGTTGGGGTCGAGCCAACCCGTGGCCACGAACACCGCCACCGTCGCGGCGAGGATCGCGAGCTCGTGACGGGGCAGCCGCCAGCCGCCGCCTGCGCTGCCGGAGGAGTTCATGATCAGGAGCTGGTGAGGTTGTATTTCGCCAGCCACGCCTTGAAGTCGGGCAGCGTCATGTACTCGACCACCTGCGGATCGAAGAGATCGGCCTTCACCGGTGATGCCGAGTCGGGCACCACGACCCGCAGGCCCGTGGTGTGGACGTCGCCGTCGGCACCGGCGGCGTTCGGGAACATCTCGTCGAGCACCGGCTTGTCGTCGTCGACCATTGCCTTGAGGAGCCGGACGGTCCGCACGCCCATTTCGAACGGGTTCTGGACGACCATCACGTCGATCCGACCCTTCTCCATGTGGCCGATCGCGAGATCCTGGGCGTCGAAGGTGGCGATCACGTACTTGTCGCGGGTGCCGCTCTCCGTGACCACGTCAGCGATCGCCGGCGCGTTGTAGGCCCAGATGCCCACGAGGGCGGCGAGGTCCTTATGGTTCTGGGTGGCGTTGCGGACGTTGTCGCGGGCACGGGGGAGGTCCATCTCGTCGGCCATTCGATCCCGTTCCATGTAGGCCGGTCCGATCGTCTCCTTCACGCCGTTCATGCGGCTGCGGGCGTTGTCGTTGTCGGTGAAGCCGGCGAACTGCACATAGCCTCCCTCCTTCGCGCCCCTGGCCTCGAGGAGGGCCCGGGTCGCGGTGCCCAGCGTGCGGCCGCCAACCACGTTGTCGGTGCCGATGTAGTAGGAGCGGGCGTCCCGAAAGGTGTCGCGATTCACGTCGCCGTCCACGGTGATCAGCTTCACGCCCTTGGCCCGGAGTTTCTTCATCTCCTCCACGATCGACTGGTTGTCGGCCTGGATCACGCTGATGGCGATACCGGCGACGTCATCCTGGGTGGCGTATTGGCGGAGCCGCTCGATCTGCCCTTCGGCAGAGCCGTTGTTGACGTCGCGGGCGACGGTGATGCCCGCGGCCGCACAGCCGAACCGCTGCTCGCCATCCTTGAGCCCGCTGAGCAGCGCGTCCCAGAACGGATCGTCGCCATTGGTGATGAAGATGAAGCGGCGCGGCTTCACGGCGGCGGCCGCCGCAGGTTTCTCGGCGGCCGTGCCTGCGGCGGGAGACGCGGGTTTCCGTTCGCTGGAGCAGCCCGCAAGCATGATTGCCGCCATCATCGACAGCACCACGTGCAGCCGGCCAGGGGTCATCGGGGCGACAGACATGAATGGCCTCCAGGGAGTGATGATTAGTATCGCAGGCCGTTCTTGCGGACGTGAACGGCAGGTTCGGCCCCCGTGCCACCGCCGGCCACCACTTCCGCCAGCACGACGACATGATCGCCGTGCGCGGCCCGGGCCGTGGGGCGACAGTCGAGCCACGCGGCTGCGTCGGCAATCACAGCGCAGCCAGCCGCGGTGCGGTGCAGAGCGAGGCCGTCGAAGGCTTCAGGCGAGGGTTTGCCAAACCGGGCGAGGAGCGACCGCTGCGACTCGGCGAGCACGCTCACGGCGAACGTCGCGTTCCGGTCGAGTGCGGTGATGAGGTCCCGTGACGACGCGATCGCCACGCTCACCTGCGGCGGTGCGAAGCCGGCCTGCATCACCCAGCTGGCGAGCATGCAGCGATCCTCGTCGCCTTCTCGCCAGGTCACGACGAACAGGCCACTGGGGATGCGGCCAAGAGCGGTGGGGATGCCGGAATCCGGAGCGACCGTGTCAGATTGGGTGGATGGCTGCATCGGCGTGACGACGGTGACTTTGGTAATCGCGGTGGGATGGCGAAGCTTCGACTTCGCGATCTTGCCCCGCCTTCCACGTTGCGGAACGACTCGTGGTCAACCCGCTGATGTCCTTTCGGAAACAGGGGTCGAGTGCCGATCACTCTGTGGGGGCCGCGGCCGCGAACCGTAGAGTGTCGCCGCCGCGATGCGGGTTCGCAAGCCACGCCCGCGCTCTCGCCCATGCTGGATCTGCCGCTGTCCACCATTGTCGCCATGCCACTCGTACCTCACGCTGAATCGACTGCGGTTGGACCGCAGGGCTGGGGCCGTTGTATGCCGTCCCGGAGGCGTGCGCGGGCATGGCTGGTGAGCGTCGTCGCCCTGGCCTGCGGTGGGGCGGCCGTCGCGCAGAGCCCCGATCTGCCGCGGGAGGCCCTGCCGCCAATCGTGCTGCCAGACGAGGGCTTCTACTCGGGGCCAGCCGAGATCCAGAGCCTGCCGCCGACCAGGCCCAGCGGGCCCGTGATCCTCGACGGCGCGTGTCCGCCAGGAACGTCGTGCACCGACGGCTGCCCGTCGGCCAGCGGGTATCCGGATTGCTTTGATGATCTCTGGGCACCGCGGCCGTGGGGATGGCACATCCTGCCCAACAACCTGATCTACACGAGCTACCTCGCAGGGCCGAAGGAGCCTCGGTTTGCCAGCGTCTGGTACAACGACACCGACCTGGATCCGCTCAACCCATCGACGCAGAACGGCTGGCTGTGGGACTCCACCCTCGGCGGCCGGGCGTCGATTCTGCGATACGGATCCGATCCGGTCCTGCATCCGCAGGGATTCGAGGTGCAGATCGAAGGCGCCGCGTTCGTGCGGCTCGATCCGCAGGAGGACCGCGACCTTCGCTCCGCCGACTACCGCTTCGGCGTGCCGCTCGTCTACGGCATCGGCCGCTGGCAGACCAAACTCGCCTACTACCACAACAGTGCCCACCTTGGCGACGAGGCGATGCTCAAGCACCCCGACTTCACGCGGGTGAACTACGTTCGCGACTGCTTCGTTTGGGGCAACTCGTATTACCTGTTCGACTGGATGCGGCTGTACGGCGAGGTGGGCTATGCCTTCTTCAACTCCGGCGGCTCCCAACCGTGGGAGTTTCAGTATGGCACGGAACTCATCCAGGCCCGCCCCACCGGCATCCACGGCGCTCCCTTCTTTGCGATCAACGGGATGTCTCGGCAAGAACTCGATTGGGGAGGCAACGTCTGCGTGCAGGCTGGTTGGGCCTGGCGCGGCGACCGCAGCGAGAAGCTGTTTCGCATTGGATTCGAGTATCTCCAGGGTTCCGACCCGCAGTACGAATTCGTCTACTTCAACCAGAATCGCTGCGGCATCGGCATGTGGTATGACTACTAACGGCAGGCAGGGCTGACGGCAGGCAGGGCGTCGGGCTGGAGCCGATTGAAAGCCTGCGGCCACTCTGAGAGCAGGATCGCCTCCGAACCGATGCCCCTTCTCGCGATTGAATCCACCTGCGACGAGACCGCGGCCGCGGTGATTTCCCGAAGCCGCGAGGTGCTTTCGAGCGTGGTCGCCACGCAGGAACAGTTGCACGCGCAGTGGCGGGGGGTCGTGCCCGAGGTGGCTTCGCGGGCGCATGTCGAGCGAATCATTCCGGTGATCAATCAGGCGGTCGAGCGGGCCGGGATCACGAAACGCGACATCGAGGGCGTGGGCGTGGCCGTCCGCCCGGGGCTCGTTGGTTCGCTGCTCGTGGGGTTGTCGGCCGGCAAGGCGATCGCCGCCGCCCTCAATGTGCCGATCGTGGGCTACGACCACATCCTGGCGCACCTCTACGCCTGCCGACTCGCCTTCGGGGAGCGGCTTCGCTATCCGTGCGTCGGGCTTGTTGCGAGTGGCGGACACACCTCGCTGTTTCATGTCCGTGGTCCGCTCGACGCGGAGCGACTTGGCGGCACGATCGACGATGCCGCCGGCGAGGCCTTCGACAAGGCTGCCAGTCTGCTCGGCCTGGGCTACCCCGGTGGTCCTGAGATTGAGCGGGCTGCGGCCGGAGGCGATCCCAAGGCCCATCGCCTTCCCAGGCCGCTGGCCACCGACCGCGACCGGCTCGACATGAGCTTCAGCGGCTTGAAGACCGCCCTCCGCTACCTCGTGCGGCCGCCAAACACGGTGGCCGACGTGCCGCCCCCGGTGGGACGGCCGCTCGCCAATCTGGCCGCGTCGTTTCAGCAGGCCGTGGTCGATTCGATCCTCGCGAAGGTCGAACTCGCCATCGATCGGACGGGCTGTCGTGCGGTGGCGGTCGGGGGGGGCGTGGCGGCCAACACACGGTTGCGGGAGTCGCTGGAGGCGCTCGGCCGCCGGCGGCGAGTGGAGGTGTTCGTGCCCCCGCGGTCGCTCTGCACAGACAACGCCGCCATGGGCGCGATCGCCTGGGAGCGACTCGAGCGGGGCGACAACGACGGCTCTGCGATCGACGTCACGCCCGGCACCGACCGCGCTGCTGCGGCACGGGCCGCCCCGCGCGTCTTCCCGTAGCACAGGTTTTCAACCTGTGCCCGAGCCACCGCGATCGACAGGCACAGGTTGAAAACCTGTGCTACATGGAGGGCCACGATGGCCCGGCGTGGAATGGACCGCTCGCCCGGAAGGCGAGCCCTCAAGCTCAGGCCGCCGGGGCCACGATGGCCCGGCGTGGAATGGACCGCTCGCCCGGAAGGCGAGCCCTCAA
>JBBAVQ010000001.1:32206-37202 GCA_040397625.1 Pirellulales bacterium
GCTCAGGCCGCCGGGGCCACGATGGCCCGGCGGCCGTACATACAGTCAGAATCCCGTCGAACTGAACTGCTCGAACTCGTCGTACGGCCGGTGTTCGAGGTTCACAAACCGCGTGAAGTCGTGCTGCCAGAGGAGTTTCACGTCGCCGATCGGGCCGTTTCGCTGCTTGGCGATGATGATCTCGGCCTGGCCGCGGACACGTTCCCGGTCCTCGTCGTTGGTCTGGTAGTACTCCTCGCGGTGCACGAACATCACCACGTCGGCATCCTGCTCGATGGCCCCCGACTCCCGGAGGTGATTGAGCCGAGGTCGGTTGTCGCGAGATACCTCCGCCTGCCGGTTGAGCTGGGCGAGGCAGAGCACCGGAATGTCGAGTTCGCGGGACATGCCCTTCAGTCGCCGTGCGATCCTCGCCACCTGCTCCTGCCGTGGATCCCGCGGATTGTCGGGCTCGATCAGCTGCAGGTAATCGATCACGATCATCGATAGCCCCTGCTTCCGCTTGAGCCGGCGGGCCACGGCGGCGATCTCCGTGAGCGTGCGGCTCGGTGTGTCGTCGATGAACAGCGGCGCCGCCCCGATCTCGGAAGACTTCTGCACCAGGCGGCGCCGGTCTTCCTGGGAGATCGTGCCGTTGCGGAGCCGGTGGCCGTTGACCTGGGCAGCGGAGCAGAGGAGTCGGTCGGCGAGTTCGAGGGCGGCCATTTCGAGGCTCACGAACAGCACGGGCTGCTTGAGGTTGATCGCCGCATGCTCCGCGATGTTCATGGCGAAGGCCGTCTTGCCCATACTTGGCCGGGCCGCCAGGATCACCAGTTCCGAGTTGTGGAGGCCGCCGCAGAGCTGATCGAGGTCGGTGAAGCCCGTCTCCACGCCGCCGATCGTGTGCTCGTGCTTCATGCGGGCGTCCATCCGCACCATCACCTCTTCCAGGACGGACTGGATCGGCTTCGCCTCCGCCGAACTACGGCGTTCAAGGATCGAGAAGATCTTCTCCTCTGCCCGGGCCAGCAGTTGCCGGGGTTCGTCCGATGCGTCGTAGGCATCGCGAAGAATGTCGGTGCCGGCGTCGATCATCGAGCGGAGCAGGGCCTTGTCACGGACGATCGCGGCATAATGCGTGGCGTGGGCTGCATGGGGAACCGCCTGAACCACGTCGGCCAGCGTGGCGGCTCCCCCGATCCGCTCGAAGTCGCCCTGCGTCTTCAGCCGCTCGACGACGATGGTGGCGTCGATTCGCTTGCCGGAGTCGTGAAGATCGAGAAGGTGACGGTAGAGCAGCTGGTGCGACTCGTCCGAGAAATCCTCGGCCCGCACGACCAGTGCGATGTCGTCGCACACGTCGGGCTTGAGAAGAATGCTGCCGAGCACCGCCCGCTCGGCGTCGACATTGGCCGGACGTTCACGTGGGTCGAGCAGCGAGGTCGCGGCAGGGGCGTTGCCCTCGCGGCGCGGCCGCCGTCGTTCGCGGTCTCCGTTGCCCCTGCCGCCATCAGTGGGTGCAGCCATCGACGCGCCTCCGTTCGCGAACCATCTCGGGTTCCAGTCCGAATACCAACCGCGATTCCGGCGCAGTCGCCGGGGGGTGACACGACGATGCGGCGAACCGCTACTTCGCGCCGCCTTCGCCGCTGCTCGGCACCACCCAAACCTTGAGGTCGCCTTCGACCTCCGGCGCCAGCTTCACTTTCACGGTGTACAGACCAACCTCCTTGAGCGGGCCTTGGAGGATGATCTGCTCCGGCGACACCATGAGATCCTGCTGCTTGAGCGAGCGGGAGATTTCCGAGGCCCCGACAGAGCCGTAGAGGTGCCCCTCGTCGTTGGCATTGGCTTCGATCGTCACGCTCGTGCGGACCAACTCCTGGAGCACCGACCGCAGGCCGGCGAGCCGCTCACGTGCGATTTCCTCGAGCTTCGCGCGGTGCTTCTCGACCATCCGCTTGTGGTGGTCGGTGGCGATGGTCGCGAGCCCCTGCGGGAGCAGGTAGTTGTAGGCATAGCCACGCTTCACCTCGACGACCTCGCCCTGCTTGCCGAGGTGCTCGATGGCATGAACGAGGAGCAGTTCGATTCCCCCACGCTTGCCCTTGGGCAGGCGGCGGCCGGTGGCCTGAACGAGAGGGGCTTCCTTGGTGGGCATGGCTAAGACTCCTGGCGTTGAAAGTGATTGGAAGGTGAGAGGTGCAGTGGTGTCTGGCAGGGCGGCGGGGCCGTCGTCTCAGAACGGGATGTCGTCGTCGGCGGCCACGCCACCCGACGGCGAGCCTCCATCATAATCGGGTTCAGACTGGCTGTAGTCTTCTCCTCCGGATGGCGCCGGACCCCGGTTGCCGGCCGGCCGTGGCGATCTGGCCTGGCCGCCACCCCGCGGGCCTTCGCCCTTGGAGCCGAGCAGGACCATCTTCTCGCCAACGACACGGAGTTTGGAGTTCTTTTTGCCGTCTTTTTCCCAGGTGTCGAGCTTCAGTCGGCCCTCGATCATCAGCGGGGCGCCTTTCGTGACGTACTCACCGGCAATTTCAGCCGTGCGACCCCAGAGCGTCACGTCAACGAACGTGGTCTCCTCGACCCATTCCCCGGATGCCGTCTTGCGACGGTCGTTGACGGCCAGCCCGATCTCGGTCACGGCGGTGCCGCTCGAGATGTATCGGAGTTCCGGATCGCGGGTCACGTTGCCGAGCAGCACCACCCTGTTGAAACTTGCCATGGCTCAGTACCTCCAGTGAGAACATGAACACCCGTTCACTTCCCCTGATCATAACCCCCTCGGTCGGAGGCTGCAAGATCGGGGGCGAACTACTGGGCTGGCGTCGCCGGTGCGGGGGGCGTTGCCGGAGCACGCTTGGGCGTGGCCTCACCCGCGAGGGCGTGCTGGACGAGCGCGTCGGCGATCCTGTCGTCCACCTTCAGCACGAGTTTGCGGATGATTTCGTCGGTGATCTCGCACTGCCGCTCGAGTGCCGTGAGACCCCCGCCGGGCATCTTGAAGTAGGTGAGCCAGTACACGCCCTTCTTGTGGCCGTTGATCGGGTAAGCGAGTTTCCGCTCGTCCCAGAGCCGAGCGGCAAGCACGGTGCCGCCGTGGGTCGTGATGAGGTCGGCCACCTGCTGGGCCGCAGCCCCCGGATCGCGGGCGAACTTCGCCGGATCGAGGATGAACATGCCTTCGTACACCGCCATGACTGTCAGACTCCTTGATGTTGCTGTGAGTTGTGTTGCTGTGTTGGGTATTCCATCGCCTGCCGCGCACCCGACGCGTCAGTTGTATGCGTTCATCGCCGCCTGAATGCCCAGGGCGGCCCATTCCTCGGCGGCGTCGGCCGCCCGTTCGATCACCACACCGACCCGGTCCCGCTCGGCCTTCGGGAACTTGCCGAGCACGAAGTCGGCCGCCTTCCATCCCGCCGGCACCGGACCGATGCCGAGCCGCAGCCGCGGGATCGTCGTCGTTCCGAGCCGGGCGAGCACGTCGGCCAACCCGTTCTGGCCGCCGGCCGATCCACTCGGCCGAAGCCGGATGGTGTCGAGCGGCAGGTTGAAGTCGTCGCAGATCACGATCATGTCAGAATCCGGGATCTTGTAGAAGTCCCTCGCCGCCAGCACGCTGGAACCGCTGAGATTCATCCAGGTGAGGGGCCAGAGCAGCAGCACGGGAACCCCGCGGATGCTGGCCTGGGCGACTTCGCCCTGGAACCGCTGCTTTCGGGCCGGCGAGCCCGCCCTCCGGGCGAGCAAATCCAGCGCCTCGAAGCCCACGTTGTGCCGTGTGTCCCGGTAGGCTTGCCCCGGATTGCCGAGGCCGACGAGGAGTTTCACGGTCGATCGGCGGTCTCCCGGGGGTTGAGGGGTCGAGGAGCCTTCGTCGCGGCTGCCTTCTCAGGCAGCCGCACGGTGGCTCACTCCTTCCCCGCTTCCGCCTCTCCTTCCTCCGCGGCCTTGCGGCCGATGACTTCGGGTTCGATGCCACCGGTGGGTGCCGCAGCCTCATCCGTCTTCTTGCCGGGCAGCATGCACGTCACCACGGTCTCGTCGGGATCTCCGCCCGGCTTGGCCCCGTGAAGAAGCTCGAGGTCCTTCACCTTGATTGTGTGGCCGAGTTC
This sequence comes from Pirellulales bacterium, assembly GCA_040397625.1. Classification (GTDB taxonomy): domain Bacteria; phylum Planctomycetota; class Planctomycetia; order Pirellulales; family UBA1268; genus QWPN01. The sequence continues at coordinate 36,310 of JBBAVQ010000001.1, forward strand.
AAGATGCCCGACGTTCGCATACACACACTCGGGCACATGATCGGCCGTGCATTCCAGGTCGACCTCGTGCTGGACGAGGTTCACCAGGCCACCGGCCCGTTGGCCCGGGCACTCGCCCTTGAGGTGAACCGGCACCTTCACGCGGATACGATCCGACGCGCTGACCCGGAGAAAGTCGATGTGGATCGGCGTGACGCCGTACGTGTCCCACTGCAGTTCGCGGACGAGCGCGGAGGTCTTGACGGCGCCGGTCAGGTTGACCACGCGGCTGCCGTGCCTTACGGCGGCCTCGACGGCCTCCCGCTTGGCCGACAGATCGACGCACTTCTCACCGTGGCCGTACAGGATGGCGGGCACCAGGCCCTGTTTGCGGAGCCGTTGGCTCTCGCGGGTGCCCTTGCCCTTTCGGAGGGAAACTTCGACCGTGTCGCTCATTGGGGAAACTCTGCGGAAAACGCGGCGGGGATGGCGGGGAAAGCCCACAAGTGTGCCATCCGCCGCCGCTTCCGCAAGGTCACCGCGTTCCGGCCGCACGACACGCGTACCAGGAGCGTTTGGGCCCGAAAACCGCCGTGGGCGGCCGTTACCCGGCAGCCCCCATCGCTCACGCGATTGGGCTTCCTGATCCAGGCGGTTTCGCCCCAGGAAGCGTCACCGCGGAAGCGGTACGGCGCTGCCCAGGAAGCGTAACCGCGTAAGCGGTACGGCTGCGGTGCGCCGGGCAAATGATACTTGCCTTCGCCCCCGCCGGGCTTCAGCCGGCAATGGCCAGGATGGCATTGCCGGCGTGTGGCGAGCCAGGACGGCGAGCCGCCCGGCGCGGCGAACCTTGGCTTCGCCCCGCCGGGCTTCAGCCGGCAATGGCCAGGATGGCATTGCCGGCGTGTGGCGAG
>JBBAVQ010000001.1:37302-40066 GCA_040397625.1 Pirellulales bacterium
CCAGGACGGCGAGCCGCCCGGCGCGGCGAACCTTGGCTTCGCCCCGCCGGGCGGGAATACAGCCCCTACTGAAACATCATGCTCACCGACTCGTTGCGGTGAATCCGCTTGATCGCCTGGCCGAGCAGGCTGGCGACGGAGAGCACGGTGATGTTGGGGAGCATCTTGCCGGGGGTGAGCGGGATCGAATCGGTGATGATGATCTTGTTGAACGGGGCCTGGCGGAGCCGCTCGATCGCCGGGCCGACGAGCAGGCCGTGGGTGGCCGCCGCGTAGATCGCCTTGGCGCCGTGCTTGTGGAGCACCTCGGCGGCGCCGCAGATCGAGCCCGCGGTGCTGATCATGTCGTCGAACAGGATCGCGGTCTTCCCCTCGACGTTCGCCCCGATGATCGTGGTGCTCTTGGTCGTGTCGGCGGAGAGCCGCCGCTTATCGATGATGCCGAGGGGCGCGCCGATCCGGTTGGCATGGCCCACCGCGCGTTTGATGCCCCCCTCGTCGGCGCTCACGACCACAATGTCGTCCTTGGGGATTTCGAGCGACTGGAGGTGATTGTTGAGGACCGGGGCGGCGTAGAGGTGGTCCACCGGCACGTCGAAGAAACCCTGGATCTGCGCGGCGTGCAGGTCCATCGCGAGGACGCGGTCGGCGCCGGCCCGCGTGATCAGGTTGGCGACCAGTTTGGCGGTGATCGGCACGCGGCCTGAGTCCTTGCGGTCCTGGCGGGCGTAGCCAAAGTATGGGATCACGGCCGTGATCCGAAAGGAACTCGCCCGCTTGAAGCTGTCGATCATCACGAGCAGCTCCATGATGTGCTCGTTGACCGGCGGGGAAGTCGATTGGACGATGAATACGTCGCGGCCGCGAACGTCCTCATCGATCTTGCAGGAGATCTCACCGTCGGGGAATCGCCCCAGCGAGATCTTGCCGATGGGCAGGTTGAGGTAGCGGCAGATGTCCTGCGTGAGCGCGGGGTTGGCCGGCCCACTGAAGATCTTCAGGTCATTCATGGGATCGCTCGGGAGGCGACGGGGAGGCTGCGGTTGCCCGCGGCCCGGGACCGACAACTCTGCCCGCGCGGCGGGCTGTCTTCAAGCCGCGTGCGTGGACCGGCGGCGGCACGGTATCCTGCCCGCGGTCGCCAGTGGGAATCCGCACGAGCCGAAGGGAGCCGAACCATGTCGTCGCAGACGCTGCAGCTGATCACCTCACACCGTGGGGCCTCGTTTTCCGCCGCGGACAGGGTCGATGTGGCCCTGGGGCGGTTGGCCGTCCGCACTCGGCGACTCTCCGGGGGCCTTCGGGAGGGTGTGCTGCTGGTCGAACTCGTCGCCGGCGACACGAAGGTGTTCGTGCTGCCCGACCGGGGGCTCGGCATCTGGAAGATCATGGCGGGGGGCGTCGAACTCGGCTGGCAGTCGCCGGTGCACGGCCCGGTCAACCCGCGGTTCGTGCCGCTCTCGGAGCCGTCGGGGCTGGGCTGGCTCGACGGCTTCGACGAACTCGTCGCGCGGTGCGGCCTCGTGAGCAACGGGGCTCCGGACTTCGACGCCGCTTCCGGTCGGCTTCGTCACGGCCTTCACGGCCGGATCGCGAACCTGCCGGCCCACCACCTCGACGTCACGCTCGACGAGTCCGCGGGCACGATCACGCTGAATGGGGCCGTGGACGAGACCCGGTTTCTGGTCCAGTCGTTGCGGATGACCACGTCGCTCACGCTCCATGCCGATCGCCATCGCGTGTCGTGGACCGACAGTGTGAAGAACATCTCGGATCGGCCGGCGACCATGCAGATGCTGTATCACGTGAACTTTGGGCCCCCGCTCCTCGGTCCGGGGAGCGAACTGGTGGCCGCGGTCGAGGAACTGGCCCCCCGGGACGAAGCGGCGGTGTCGGACGTGCCGACCTGGAATCGCTATGTGTCGCCGCAGAGTGGCCGCGGCGAGCAGGTGCACTTTCTGCGGCTCAAGCCGTCGGCCGACGGCGTCGCCACAGCCCTGCTTGTGGGGCCCGATGCCCGCAACGCCGCCAGCCTGTCGTGGCGGGCCGACACGCTGCCCTGTTTCTCGCTCTGGAAGAATCAGGGGGGGCTCGCCGACGGCTACGTGACCGGACTGGAACCGGGCACCAACTACCCGAATCCTCGGTCCTTCGAGGAGTCGCAGGGCCGCGTGGTGCCATTGGCCGCGGGGGCGAACGTGCGGTTCGACCTGGCGATCGAGCATTTCACGGCTGGGGCGATCGACGCCGAGCGGAGGCGGGTAACTGGTGCCGTGGCTCCGGTGCCGACCATCCACCCGCAGCCGAAAGCCGGGTGGAGTCGAGCGTAGAGTGCGGCTGCCCACGCCCTCTCGCTGGACGTTCGCTCCATCAGGAAGCCCAACGCAGGAAGCCCAACGGCGTAAGCCGTGGGGTCGTCGAGTGGTGCGCCGCTCGGGGCTGCAGCCTCGGCCCGTGAGGCTGCGGGCGAACCACGCGGGACGCGGCGTCTGGTGGCGGTTCGCCCCACGCCTCACGGCGTTGGGCTTGGACGAACGCACACGCGAGGATCAAGTGCGACCCGTAGAAGCGGCCGTCAAGGAAGACGGCGAGCCAACGAAAAAGCCCGCCGGGGGCATTGAGGTTGGCAGCGCTATCGGCTGCTCGCCTGGAGGGCGAGCCGTCAAAAAAAGCGGCCGCGGACCAAGGATGGCCGCGGCCGCTTGAAGAAAGTGGAGGCGAGGGGAGTCGAACCCCTGTCCCGTGATGTTTCAGCGCGAACGTC
>JBBAVQ010000002.1:0-5011 GCA_040397625.1 Pirellulales bacterium
CGGAGCGAAGTCAGCATCGAGCGAGCGGAGGCCCCGGAGGGCCGCAGCGAGCGTCCGGCGACGGGCGTGGGCAGTCGCGAGCGGCGCCACGGAGCCAGCGTGCCCCCATCGCTTACGCGATTGGGCTTCCTGATGCAGATAGTGATGCAGACAGCGAGGGGCTGCCCGTGCCAATCGAGCAACGCCCGATCATGTGTGAGCCACATGCGGACGGCGTATACTCCGGGCATCCGCGAACCCAGGAGCTCCGCCGATGCCGCTCGACGACATTCTGCTCGACGCCGAAGAACGCATGGAGAAGGCGGTGGACGTGTTCCGCCACTCCCTCACCGGCATCCGCACCGGCCGTGCCAATCCCGGCCTCGTCGACACCCTCCGCGTGGAGGTGTACGGCTCCCCGACGCCGATCAAGGCGCTGGCGAGCGTCGGCGCCCCCGAGCCCAACCAGATCGTCGTGCGACCCTTCGATCCCACGACGATCAAGGACATCGAGAAGGCGATCCAGGCGAGCGATCTGGGGCTCAACCCACAGAGCGACGGCCGCCTGATCCGGATCGTGATCCCGCCGCTCTCGGCTGACGTCCGCAAGAAGATGTCGGCCCGGATCCGGGAGCTCGCCGAGGAGGCGAAGGTCGCGATCCGCAACGTCCGCCGCGACGCCAACAAGGCGGCCGACACCGAGAAGGGTGACGGCGGACTCACCGAAGACGACTGTGACCGCTGCAAGGAGGATGTCCAGGAGCTGACGAAGAAGTACGAAGGCAGCGTCGGCGACCTCGCGAGGACGAAGGAAGCCGAGGTCATGGAGCAGTGAGCCGCCACGGGTCGGCGCGAGGCCGACGATGATCGAGGTCCGTGATCTCGTGAAGGAATACCGTGCGGGCGGTGGAACGACCGTGCGGGCCGTCGATGGCGTTTCGTTTCACGTGGCCGACGGCGAAATGGTCGGCCTGCTCGGCGGCAATGGCGCCGGCAAGACGACCACGATGCGGATCGTGGCGACCCTGCTCACCCCGACGTCGGGTATGGCGCGGGTCGCGGGCTACGATGTCCGCACCGACCCGATCGGCGTCCGCCGCAGCCTCGGCTACGTGTCGGCGACCACCGGTGTTCCCGACCGGCTTTCGCCCCGCGAGGTGCTCGACTCCTCCGGCCGTCTGCATGGCATCGACGGGCGACTGCTCTCGGACCGGATCATCGCCCTCACCGAATCGCTCGATCTCGCGGGCTTTCTCGACCGGCCCTGCGGCCGCCTCTCGTCGGGCCAGCGTCAGCGGGTTTCGCTGGCTCGGGCGCTCGTCCACGACCCCCCGGCGCTCGTCCTCGACGAGCCCACCAGCACCCTCGACGTCGTCGGCGCCCGCGACCTGTTCGCCATGCTGCAGGCCCTCCGTGCCGAAGGCCGCACGATCCTCGTCTCGACCCATCGGCTCCACGAGATCGAGCACCGCTGCGACCGGTTCGTCATCATCGACGCCGGCCGGATCATCGCCTCGGGAACCCGCGCTGAGCTGGTCGCCGGCTTACCGGGAGGCCTCGAGGAGGCCTTCTTCGCCACGATCGGCGGAGGTGCCGCGTGAGCTCACCGCACCCGACCGGCGGGTGGCCGGCCCGGCTGGCGATCGCCCGCCGCGATCTGCTGGAGTTCGTCCGCGACCGGCGGGCGTTGTTCATCACGCTGGTGATGCCGATGGCGATGTATCCGCTGTTGGCGCTCTCGAGCACGCTGGGCATCCGCACCGCGATCCTGGAGCTCGACCGCCGGCAGGAGTCGCAGCAGCTCGACTTCGTCTTCTCGGGCGCCGACGCCGAGCCGCTCGCGATCCGGATCGGCAGGCTCGCCAACCGCGAGGAGGGATCGCCCGACGGCTGGCCTGAAACGGTCACCGTCCGGGTGGTCGATCAACTGTCCGCCCAGTCGCTGATCGACGAAGGGGCAGCCGATGCCTGGATCGACGTCCCCGACGACAGCCTCTCAAAACTCGACGGTGCCGGCACGTTGCCGCTCGACGTGCGGCTCTCGACCGCCCGGCCGCCCGATCGCCGCGTGAAGGAGAACGTGCTGGCCGTGATGCGGGGCGTGGCCGACGAGGCCCGCCTCGCCCGGCTCCGCCGGGCCGGCCTGCCGACGAGCCTGATCGAGCCGCTGCGGATCGACTTCACCGGCGACATCCCGCAGGGCTCGGCGGCGGCGCTCCGCGACATCCTGCCGGCGGTCACGGCCGCGGTGCTCGTGCTGCTCGCCCTGCTCACGGCGACCGGCGCCTTCTACCCGGCGATCGACGCCATCGCCGGCGAGAAGGAGCGCGGCACGATCGAGACGTTGCTCATCGCCCCGTGCCCGATGTTCGACGTGGTGGTCGGAAAGTTTTTGGCCGTGTTCGCGGTGACCCTCGCGACGCTCGCGGCCAATGCGATCTCGATCGTGCTCACCTCCACCGTGCTCGGCCGCTTCCTGCCGGGCGGGATCGCCGCCAGCCTGAGGGCAGGCGACCTCGCCGCCTGCGGACTGCTCACGCTCGTCGCCTTCGTGGGGCTCGCAGCGGTGGCGGCAGCGCTCTGCCTCACGGTCACGGCGGCGGCGAAGAGCGCGAAGGAAGCGCAGAACACGCTCACTCCGGTGGTTATGCTGATCGCCGCCCTGGCGGGCGCCGCGCTCCTGCCCGGAGCCGAGGGGCGCCGCTGGCTGCCGGCCGTGCCGTTCGCCGGCCACGTCGCCGTGGCAAAGTCGATGCTCTCGACCTTTGGAGGCTGGGGCGACGAGGGCCGATCAGGGGCCGCGACGATCGCACAGCCCGCCACCACGATACCCGTCGCGCTCGTGACCTCGATCATCTCGTCCCTCGCCATCACTTGGCTGCTGCTCTCGGTGACGGCGCAGATCGTGGCCAACGAGGAGATCTTGTTCCGAGGCCCAGAGGAGGCGACGCGGGGATTCCGGAGGCCGCCCCGCCGCGGCATCCCGACGGTCTGGCAGGGATGTGCCGCCGTGGCCGTGGGGTTCGCGGCACTCTGGTATGCCCAGGGACTCGCGCCGCGGGAGTTCGTGCCGGCGTTGATCGTCCAGCAGGCGGTGGCCGTGCTCATCCCGCTCGTGGCCGTCGCCTGGTGGCAACGGGTCGATGCCCGCGAGACGTTCGCCCTGCGCTGGCCCGCGACGCCGTGGCCGCGGACGGCAGCCGCGGTCGTGGGCGCAGCCCTGCTCGGCTGCGGCATGTTCGTTGTCGGTGCCGCCGCGGCGCTGGCCACCTGGCGGGGCGACGTCTCGCCCGAGGCGAAGCAGTTTGCGGCGCAGCTCGTCGATCTCGTTCGCGGAGGCCCGACCGTGGTGGCCGTGCTGCTTCTCGCCGTGATGCCGGCGGTTTGCGAGGAGTTGTTCTTCCGCGGCTGGGTGCTGTCGGCCTGCGCCGGCCAACGACCCTCGTCGCGGCGGGCCGTGCTCGCCGTCGTCGCCCAGGCCGCCGCGTTCGCCGCCTTCCACCTACTGCCGGAGCGGATGCCCCAGACGTTCATGATGGGGCTGGTGCTCGGCTGGCTGACGCTCTCCACCGGCAGCCTCCTGCCCGCGGTCGTGGCCCACGCCGTGCACAACGCGACGCCGGTCCTGCTTGTCGCAACGGCTGCCGCGGCCGACCTCGAGTCACCTGGGGAGGCGGGCGCCGGCCTGCCCGCGTGGAGCGTCGGCGCCGCGGTAGGATGTCTCGCCGTCGGGGCCGCCCTGCTCGCCTTCGCCCGACGCACAAGCCCCCCGAAAACGGACCGCACGTGATGGGCATGAGATCGACGGCGCTGCGTTGGATCGGGATGGCGGTTGTCTGCATGGCCTGCGGCGCCGGCATCGGCAGCGCAGCGGATCCCGACGCGGTGACCGAGAAACACCCCCTGGCCGGCACGCGACTACGGGTGGCGGTCGCCCCGATCGCCACGGCCGTCGAGTTCTCCGGCGACAAGCCCTACGGTGCCATGATCGACATCTGGGAGGAACTTGCGCGGCGGCTGGGGGTCTCCACGGACTACGTCCGCAAGCCGACGTTCATGGACCTCATGAAGGCGGTCACGGCGGGCGAGGTGGATGTGTCGCTGGGCCCGCTGGCGATCACCGAGGAGCGGGAACGAACCTTCGACCTCACCCATTCCGTCTTTCACTCGGGCCTGCGACTGGCCGTGCGGCAAAAGAACGACACCGGCTTTCTGGCTGCGATCCGCTCGCTGCTCTCCTGGAAGCTGCTGGCGCTCGCGGGAGTCGTGCTCGCCCTGGCACTGCTCTCGGGCCACTTGCTCTGGTGGGCCGAGCGGTCCCACAACCCGCAGTCGTTTCCGCCCGAGTATCCGCGGGGCGTCATCGAGTCGATCTGGTGGATCGCCTCCACGATCGTCACCGGCGGGTGCGACGACAAGCACGTCGATGGACCAGTGGGGCGACTCATCGCCTTCGCGTGGATGATCGGGGGCATCGGCCTGCTGGCGGCATTCACCAGCGTTCTCACCGCCACGATGACAGCGGAGCAGGTGACGGGCGTGATCCACGGTCCGCGAGACCTGGCGGGCCGGACTGTCGGCTGCCAGACGGCCTCCGTCGCGGCGACCTGCGTGACACAGCGGGGAGGCATCGTCCGGGAGTATGCAACCGTCCGCGATGCGCTCGAGGCACTCTCGCTGGGAATGGTCGAGGCGGTGGTGGGCGAGAATGAATCACTGATGTTCATGATCAAGCAGATGGGCGGCGACGGCCTGACCGTCGTCGGACCGATCTTCGAGTCATTCGACTTCGGCATCGCCCTGCCCAACGGCAGCCCGCTTCGCGAGGAGCTCAACACCGCGATCCTGCGGATGCGGGAAGATGGCACGCGCGAGCGGATCCTCGAAAAGTGGCTCGGCAAGCACGAATGACCGGCTCGGAGCCGCCCGTGCCCTGTCGCCGGACGTTCGCCTCGGCCCGACGGAGCGTAGGTTTTCAACCTGCGCTGAAGCGGCATCCGGCGTGGTGCAGCGCAGGTTGAAAACCTACGCT
>JBBAVQ010000002.1:5111-37138 GCA_040397625.1 Pirellulales bacterium
CGGCATCCGGCGTGGTGCAGCGCAGGTTGAAAACCTACGCTACAGGAAACCATCAGCCGAGCGCGTCTTCGAGCGCCTTGAGCCGCGCGTGCAGCGCGGCCACCTCGTGTTCCAGATCGGCGATCCGCCGCTCGAACTCGGCCGTCGACGGTCCCGGCACCGCGGGCGGCGAGACGGAGGCTCGCTCGGCCACTGCCGCGGGCTTCGTCACCTCAGGCTCGTCATCAGCCGACGCGTCGGCCGACGGTGCCGCCTGGGCCGCAGCCGCCATCGCCAGGCCAAGCTCACGCCGCACCTTCTCGAGCTTCTCCTCCGGCAAAAGCCCATGCGTCAGCATCCGGCCACGGCCGGGCGGCGACAGCCAGATCACCAGGCCCCGCTCGGCCAGCCGGTCGAGATGGCCGCGGAGCGTGTCGAGATCGGGAATCGGATCCATCCGGCTGGCGCGGCCCCGCAGGTCGCCCTCGGTCTGCTCGCCCCTGAGCAGGAGTTCGCCCATGATCGCGAGTTCCTCCTTGCCGACGCCGAGCCACTCGTAGGCGAGATGCCGGTACCGGGGCAGCTTTCCGCTACCGAACACCTCCGCCGCCGCGCCGCACTTTCGCAGCCCCTCGAGCGCGCGAGCCGCCTGCTCCTCGTCTACCGTCATCACCGGATCGCGGTTGCTCTTCTGATTGCAGCCGGTCACCACGCCGTTGAGCGACAGCGGATACTGGTCGGGCGTGGTCTTAGCCTTCTCGATGAGCACGCCGAGCACCCGTCGCTCGAACGCGTCGAGCGGCCGGATGCTTTTCCCCGCTGTCGTCGCCTCGCCCGTTCCCACTTCCATCGCTCCTCCTGTCTAGAGTCCGGTCAGGATCACCACCAGCGCCGCCAGCCCCACCGCCACCAGCGCCATGGCCATGTAGCGAGCGATCGGTGGCCGGTCGGCGTAGCGGTAATCGTCGCTGGCGATCGCCTGCAGCATCCGCCGATGCTCCCACATCCCCGCCAGCGTGGCGGCGATCCCCAGTGTCACGAGCACGGCCCCGCCGATCCGGGTTCGGATCGCGGAGAAGCCGGCGAGTTTGCCGTCGAGTTCGATCGCTGCCTGCCCGAGCCGCTCGATGCCAAACCCGAAGCTGATCAGTGCCAGGCTGGTACGGATCCAGGCCAGGAGCGTCCGGTCGGCCGCCTCGCGGTTCCGCTCGCGGGCGAGCTCGTTGGCGAGTGATGTCGGGGTGTCGGGCAGGTTCGCCATGGGGAGCAGGATACCAGCCTCCCCGTCACTTCACCTCCAGCGGCACCGCAGCGGAGTGGGCGGAAAACTCGGGGGCATAGCGGCTCTGGATCCGCGCGAAGCCACTCGAGGCCGTGCCCCGGTGGGCCGCCCGCAGCGAATACTCGAAGACATGCGTGCCCCGGGGCAGCCGCTCGAAGAAGAACTGCGTGCTCGCGTCGCGAACGGCGAGATACCAGGCGGCCCCGTCGCCAAACCGCCAGCCCGAAAGCACGTCCACGGGCTCCGTCAGGCTCGGCCGGTGATCGGCGAGTTCGAGATACTCGTAGTCGCGGTCGCTCGTCACCACCAGCCGCACCACCAGTTCGTCGCCGGGCTCGACCACGGTCGCCGGCTCGAGAACAGGCCCAGCCTTCGTGAACCGCTTCACGAACAGCTGCTTGTCGATCGCCAGCTCCTCCCGACCCGCTGCGGGCACGTTCGCGATGTCGTCGAGGTACTGCCAGTGGACGCCCCCCCAGGCCAGGCCGGCGTCGGGCTTTTTCATGACGACCTCGCCCATGGCGGGCAGGATCTCCCGCCGGACGAACCGTTCCTCGAAGAAGCCTGTCCCCGCCTCCACATTCGCGGGCTTCACGGCTTCACCGCCGACTGTCACAGCGACGAGTTCACTCGACCCGAGGAGATCCTTTCCCCGACCAAGCAAGGCCCCCACGGCGTCAGCCGTCGCCATGCTGCCGGGCCACCGGCTCGTCCGCTTCTGCGACAGGAGCCACGCCTTCATCGCGTCCACAGCGTCGGCATCGCCCGCGACCTCGTCGAAGGCCTCGATCATCACGCTCTGTGTCTCGATCGGCGCCGAGGCCCAGCTCCACCAGGCCGGATGCTGGTCCCGCCACCACATGCCCTGCCACGAATCCTTCTCGCTGCCCGGCTTCACGTCGGCGTCCACCGCCCGCTGCTTCAGGCTGTCGATGATGGAACGGGCCGTATCGCGGTCGCCGGAACGGTGCAGCGCGAGGGCCACGTGCCCCTGCGACCGGCGGCCGAGTTTCATCCACGACTTCTTTCCCACGGCGAGCCCCCAGCGGATCGCGTCGGCGGCCTCGCCCTCCGGCGGCGCGTCGCCCTTGAAGAAGCTTCGCGCGAACAGGGCGTAGGCGCCGGTGGGCGTGAGCACGGGATCGTCGATGTCTTTGGCCCGCAGCTTCTCCTCGCGAAGCCGGCCGTCGAGCCAGGGGATCGCCGCCACCGCGGGCTGCACGTCGATCGCCACGCCATTGGCCCGCAGGCGGCCGAAGCCGGCGATGATCGCGAGCGTGACAGGGTCGCAAGAACGGCCCCCGGGAAACCACGGCCAGCCGCCGTCACCGTTGCGGAGCGACTCCAGCCGCTCGAAGGCCGACCGCACCTCGTTCTCCGCCCGCGTGGCGTCGAACAGCAGCCCGATCCGTGCCCGGGCCTCGCGCTCGTCCACCGCGTCATGCACCCACGGCGTCTCCGCGAGCAGCGTCTTCACAAGATCGGTGTTCTTCTCCAGCGGGCTCTCCAGGGCCGCGGTGCCCTTCCACTGCTCAAAGATCTTCGCGATCCGCGGGTCGGCCGTGGCCACGTGGCGGGCGTAGGCGTTGGCATAGAGCCTGGCGAAGAGCGTCTCGATGCTCTCATCGTTCTCCTCCATGAGGCAGGGCAGGGCGAGCACGCCATACCATGCCGGGTTCGACGCCGCCTGCACGACGAACGACTCGCTCCTGATCTCCGTGCCGGCCGACTGAAGCAACCGGTCGAGCTTCACCCGCCGCTCGCCCGGACCGCGGATCGTGATCGGCACGGTGTTGGTCACTGGCACCCGCCGCGGCAGCACCGCCACGAGAGCCTCTTCGCCGTCGGCGGCCCGCTTCGCCGAGGAGGTCGTGACACCCGTCGCCGTGTAGCGGAGCACGTCGGTGCCGTCGGCCACCTTCACGGTGAACACCAGCGGCTTCGATTCACCAGCCGCGAGGTCGAAGGCCTGCTGTCGCGGCCCCTCGATCAGCGCGTCTCGCGAGTCGCCCGTCCGCGCGTCGGCCAGCGCGAAGCTCACGTCACCAGCAAATCGGCCGGTGGAGGTGTTGCTCACCTTCACCGGGATCTGCACGATGTCGCCCTCGCGAAGGAAGCGCGGCATGAGCGGCTCCACCATCAGGTCCTTCGCCGACACGCATTCATCGACGAGCGTGCCGCTCCGCAGGGCCGCATCGTGGGCGAGCGCCTTGAACTGCCAGGTGGTGAGCGTGTCGGGGAGCGTGAACTCGATCGTCACGATCCCGTCGGAGCCCGACACGAGCGTGGGGAGAAAGAAGGCCGTCTCGGCGAGGTTCGTCCGGGGCGGCGGGGGCGAACCGCGGCCCGCGTTGGCCGACGGCTGGCCTTCACCACCGTGGCGATCGGCTGCGGCTTGCATGCTGTCTCCCGCGGTCGCATCCTTACGGCGGATCTCCTGATCAAACGCAAAACTCCCCTGCTCGGCCGGCGCAGAAGCCGGCGCCGCCGCCGCCGCCATCACGGGACCGCCGCGTCGCATCCGCATCATCTGAATGCCGCCACCGCCGCCAAACCCACCCCTCGCCCAGCCGCCTCGGGTGGGTGAACCGAAGGGCGGCCGGAGTTCCCGGTAGCTGATCTCCACCTCGTCGAAGGCGAGATCCCAGCCGCCACGGACGCCGTTGAACGTGTTTGCCGAGTTGGTGAAGGCCACGTCGGCCGCTCCCCACTCGCTCCGAAAAAGTCCTTGGAGGCCGGCACCGGGGAACTGGTGCTCGGCGATCGCGTCGAGCGACTGGTCGTAGAGCAGCGCGAGCATCTCGGCGACGGCCGGCGCCTCGGGACCGGCGAGCGGATCGGCCACGCTCGTGATCTTCGCCCGCCAGACCTCCTTGGCCGCTGGCTCGAGCTTGCGAGTGAACCGCTCCCAGGTGATCGCGAGTTTCTTGTTCGTCCACGGCACCTGCACCGTCTTCTGCTGGCGGTGAAGCCGACCGTCGCGAACGAGCCAGGCGGTCACGGTGAACCCGCCGCGATCCTCGTCGGCCACCGCCACACTCACGGGCCACTGCGTCCGCCCCGGCTCCGTCCAGAATCGCTTCAGCACGCGGCCCGCCCGCGAGATCTCCACGAGCGCGCGGCCGCGGTCGTAGCCCGTGCCGAGAATCGCCTGAAACTCGCGGCCCGCCTCGACAGAATCTTTTTCGGCGGCCAGCGCAAACGGCCGCTTCACGCGATCACGATCGGCCGTGGGATCGATCACCGTAAACGTCGACTCAGTCCGCACCTCGGGCACACCCTCCTTGCCGGGGACCGTGAAGATCGCCCGGTAGATGCCCGCCGGCAGGGTCGCCGTGACCTCCGCCTGGCCCGTCTTGGCGTCGGTGGCCGCTTCGCGAGTAACCAGCGCCTCACCGAGCTGCCAGGTATCGGGATCGGCGGGCTTCGGCGCCGGCGCGGGCCGCAGATCGCCGGCCGCTGCCGCGGCCTTCGCCTTCCGCGCCGTGCCAAAGGGCCGCGCTGGCGGCGGCGTCTGGGGGTCGCCAAGGAGGTCGCCGCGGTCGACCGTAGCGGGCTGCACGAGGGCGTGGATCGCGAGCCTTCCCGCGGCGGCACGGGGCGAGCCGTCGAGCGAGCGGGTCACGAGCGTGAGGGTCACCGGCGCTGCCGGCTGGCCCTGGTCGTCCTTCACGCCAGCCGCCACTGCCTGCCAGTCGCTCCGCTCGATCGCCGCCTCCACGTCGGTGTAGCCGGCTGCCACGTTCCGCGAGTCGCTCCGCGTCTCGCCGCTGGGATCGGTAACGTCGGCCACCACCTCGTAGGTGAACACCGGCAGCGCGGCCTTCGGCACGCTCCGGTCGGGCACGGCAGGAAACCGAATCGTGAACGTGCCGTCGGCACCGGTCACCTCCGTGCCCCGGGCAATCTTCCGCCCCTCGTTGCCGAAGGGGAGCCAGGGAAAGCACCAGCGGCACCACAAGGGCAGCCGCATGCGCCGCTCGACCCGCCACGACACCTTTGCGCCGGCCACCGGAAGGCCGGTGTAGGTGGTCGCCGTGCCGGAGAGGGCAACGGCCTCGCCGAGCCGCACCGTCTCGGTCGGCGGCGCGAGGTTCACCTGGAACTTTGGCCGCTTGTATTCCTCGACCCGCACCGCAACGCCGCCATTGAAGCCCTCCGTCTCGGCCAGCAGCATCCACTGCCCCGGCAGCGCGCCGGTCGCGATCGGAAACGAGCCGTGAAAGGAGCCGAAGTCATTCGTGACATGCTCGGCCTTCGCCACCTCCCGGCCGTTGGCGTCGCGAAGCGTGACCGTGGTTGCCCGCTTCGCAAGGGCGTGGTAGTCGCGGCGATCGTGATCAAACGAGCCGATGATGCCCTTGTAGAACACCGTCTGGCCCGGGCGGTGGATGCCGCGGTCGGTGACGAGCACGATCGACGTGTCGGCCTGCGGCCGCTGGCGCCGCCAGACGTTCACCGGTTCGGCGGGAACCACGTGCGTTTTTCCGTCGAGCGTGGCCTTCGCCACGAGCAGGATTTCCCTTTCGGCCTCGGCAGCCAGTTCATAGCGGCCGTCGGCGTCGGTCGTGGCCGACCGCCGCTCGACGAATCCCGTCGGATTTCCCTGCTGCTCGCGCACGAAGATCGTCACCGTGGCCCCGGCGATGGGCTCGCCGGAGGCGATGTCCACCACGTGCCCGGCGAGCGACTCGCCCTTCGGGCCGTTCGGCGAGGCCTGCCCGGCGACGATTGCCAGCCGCGTGATCCAGACAAGCGTGGCGTGGACCACGTTGTCCTTCTCGCCGAAGCCGGGATCGTGGCTGGCGATCACCCAATAGGCACCAGGCTCCAGCGACTCCGGCTCGAATGCCGTCACGGGCACGTCGTGGTGCCGCGAGTGAAAGTCGGCCGTGGCGGGCACGTCGATCGCGACCGTCTTGATCGCGGGGAGCCCGGGGATCGTGGCCCGATCCTCGTCGTCGAGCCAGGCGGGGCTCGGCCTACCGGCACGGAGCCGCGCCGGCCAGTCGGCCTTGGCGAGCTTCAGGTGCACCTTCGTGAGGTTGCGGTACGTGACGCGGATCACGGGCCAGGGGGCCGCCCAGGCCTCCTCCGTGGCCAGCGCCAGTTCCCGCGACTCAATCTCCTTGATCAGGTTTCTACAGAGCTTTCCACCGGGGCTATCGGGGTGCCGTTCGACACCCTGCGCCGCGATGGCCCGGGCTTCGACGAGATCGTCGTGCCCGCGGGCGATCTCCGCCAGCGCATGCCGCGCCTGCGCCGCGATCTCATGATCACCCGCCTGCGACAGAAACGACTCCAGGGCGTCGGCTTTCCGGTCGGCCACGGTGATGTCGCCGGCATCCACCGCCACGCCCGCGGCCCAGAGGATCCGGTCGAGGTCGGCCGCGAGGAAGGCGGTGCGATCCGCGTCGGCGGCGTGAACGTCGAGCAGCGACCGATAGAGTGCCGCCGCCTGCACGATCGGCGAGTCGGCGTCGGTGACGGCCTGGTCCGTGTCCGGTTTCCACGCCCGAAACTCGTCGGCCGTGCCGAGCGCCGGGCTCGTGGCCGCAAGTTCGAAGGCATCTTCGGGAGCGGTGAGCCCGCGTTCGCCCGACGAGGCAAACTCGATCGCGTCGCGGATCACGACGTCCCACACCGTGGGCCGATAGGCATCGGGCATCGTGCCCTTCGTGAGGATGGCCGACCAATCGCCAACCTTGAACGTCTTCAGTCCTTCGCCCTTCTCGACCGCCGCGACGAACCGGCGGCGAATCTCCGCCACGATCGTGGGCAGGTCCCATTCACCGATCCGCGCGAGATCGGCTGCGTCGGCCCCACCCGTGGTCCGCTGCTGGAACCGCCAGCGGTTCATCTGAAAATAGCCCCACGTCCAGTTGGCCTGGATCGCCTCGAGCACGTCTTGCGTCTCGGCGGGTGCCTTCGTGATCGCGGCGGCGAGCCGCACGAGCCTCTCGGGATCGTCGGGGGAGCGATCGCCGGTCTCGGTAAGGATCCGCGTAGCGATCGCCCGAGCCACTTCGGCCCATGCCTTGTCAGTCACGGCTGCCTGCTCGATGCCCGCGAGGGCCTCGGCGGCTGTCTTCGGCTTCCCCTCGTTCAGGGCCTCTTCGACCCGCTTCCAGGCCTCGGCCCGGGGACCGGGAGGCAGATCGTCTGCACGAGTTTGGTGACGCGGCACGGTCAATGCTCCGGAGATGGCGAGGCCACACAAAAAGGCGGCGAGTCGAACCGCACATGGGAAAACATTCCTCGCTCGCATGGTGGAAACCCCTCAACGGCCTGGTTTTTCAGTCCGCGAAGTCTACGCATCTGCCGAAAAACAGTCGCTGAAACCGCCGCGGGCTGCGCGTTGTTGCGATGAAAAACGAGTGCTAAACTTGGGGGTGGTACGAAGAACGGCGGAGCGCAACGCCGATTCCTTGGTTCGCACGTGCAGAATGCCCCGGCCCCTCGGCAGGGGCGTGTCGGCAACGAGGAGTTCGCATGCGTCGATCCGTGGTCACTCTCGCCCCTGTGCTTGCGGTTTTCGCCGCCGCATCATCTTTTGCGGGCGACGTGTCCTTCAATAAGGACATTCGTCCGCTCCTGGTCGAGAACTGCTTCTCGTGCCACGGTGCAGATTCGGCCTCACGACAGGCCGGCCTCCGTCTCGATCGCCGCGACGAGGCGGTTGATTCGGGGGCAGTCGTTCCTGGTGATCCCGATTCGAGCGTCATGCTCGACCGCATCTTCTCCGACGATCCGGAAGAGGTGATGCCGCCCCCATCGACGAAGAAGGTGCTCACGGCGGACCAGAAGGAACTCCTCAAACGCTGGATCGCCGAGGGCGCCGAATACCAGCCGCACTGGTCCTTCATTCCACCGGCACGTCCCGAGCCACCGGCCGTGAAGAACGAGGCGTGGGTCAGAAACCCGCTCGACCGGTTCATCCTCGCCAGGCTCGAAGCAGAGGGCCTCGCTCCTGCCCCCGAAGCCGATCGCCGCACGATCGCCAGAAGGGTCGCGCTCGATCTCACCGGCCTGCCCCCCGACCCAGCGGTGGTCGATGCCTTCGTCGCCGACCCCGCCCCCGACGCCTACGAACGGCTCGTCGATTCGCTCCTGGCGAGCCTCGAATGGGGCGAGCACCGCGGCCGCTACTGGCTCGACTACGCCCGATACGCCGACACGCACGGCATCCACATCGACAACTTTCGCGAAATGTGGACCTACAGGCAGTGGGTGGTGGCCGCATTCAATCGCAACCTGCCGTTCGACCAGTTCACGATCCTGCAGCTGGCCGGCGACCTCGTGCGGGATCACGGTCCCAACGCCTCCCCCGATCAGATCCTCGACAACCGGATCGCCAGCGGGTTCAACCGCTGCAACATCACGACAAGCGAAGGGGGGGCGATCGACGAGGAGTATCTCGTGCTCTACGCGCGGGATCGCACCGAGACCACCTCGGCCGTCTGGATGGGGCTGACGACCGGTTGTGCCGTCTGCCACGACCATAAGTTCGATCCGCTCTCACAGCGCGAGTTCTACGAACTCGCCGCCTTCTTCAATAACACGACGCAGAAGGCGATGGACGGAAACGTCCGAGACACGCCACCGATCCTCACGGTGCCGGCGCCCGAGGACAGGCTGCGGTTCGCGGCGCTCGAGAGCGAGATCCCTGCCGCGAAAGCCGCCGTGGAGGCACGCAAACAGACCGCCCGCCCCGAGTTCGACTCATGGCTGAGGGGGCTCGTGCCCGAGTCGCTCCCCGCCAATCCGCTCCGCGAGACGCCGCTGGTGCACCTGCCCCTTGCTGAAGGCACGGGCTCGACGACCCACGTCTCCCTGCTCGGCAAGGAGACCGACGTGCCGCTCACGGCGGCCACAACATGGCAGGCCGGGCCGCAGCGGTCGCCTGCGATCCTGCTCGACGGCAGGGCGGCCGAACTCCCCAGCGGCGACTTCGAGTGGAACGAGCCGTTCAGCGTGACGTTCTGGCTGCGGCCCTCCGGCACCTCCAAGCCGGGTTCCGTGATCGCCCGAATGGGCGAGGCACCTGCGAACCAGGGCTGGGATGTCTGGCTCGACGACCGGCGGGTCGCCATGCACCTATCCCACTCCTGGCCGGAGCACGGCCTCAAGGTCGTGGCCGGCGAGCAACTCCCCGCCGATGCGTGGACGTTTGTCGCAGTCACCTACGACGGCTCCGGCAAGCCGGAGGGCGTGGCGATCTCCTATAACGGCACCTCGCGGAAAACGGAGGTGAAGAAGCAGTCGCTCGGCGAGAAGTCGATCAAGACTTCGGCAGGCCTGACCATCGGCAGCCGGTCGAAGGGCGGTATGCTCCGCGGCGTCGGCCTCGCGGACCTCTCAATCTGGGGCCGAGCACTGCCGGTAGGCGAGGTTGCCGCGTTCTGGAAGGCACACCGGCTTCGCGACCTGGTGGCCCTGCCGGCGGACGAGCGGCCGCCGGCGGCGGGCGATCTCTACGACGGGTGGCTGACCGAGGACGAGCAGCACAAGACACTGTCTGCCGCCATGGGCACGCTCGAAGCCGAGATGGCGGAGATCAAGAAGCGGGGCACGATCGCGCACGTGATGCACGAGAAGCCCGAGATGGCGAAGGCCCACGTGCTCGAGCGTGGCGAATACGACAAGCGGAAAGATGAAGTTCAGCCGGAGACGCCCGACATCCTGCCGGCATTTCCCGAGTCGCTGCCGAAAAACCGGCTCGGGCTCGCCCAATGGCTGCTGCTGCAGGACCATCCGCTCACCACCCGCGTGACGGTGAATCGATTCTGGCAGGAGGTCTTTGGAACCGGTCTCGTGAGAACGAGCGGTGACTTCGGGATCACCGGCGAGCTTCCCAGCCACCCCGAACTCCTCGACTGGCTGGCGGTCGAGTTCCGCGAGACGGGCTGGGACGTCAAGCGGCTCTTCCGGCTAATCGTGACCAGTGCCACCTACCGGCAGGCCGCCATCGCCACGCCCGAGAAGCTCGCCAAGGATGCGGCCAACCGGCTTCTCTCCCGCGGGCCGCGGTTTCGCATGGATGCCGAGATGGTTCGCGACCACGCCCTCGCCGCCAGCGGCCTCTTGGTCCGACAGCTCGGCGGGCCGAGCGTGCGGCCCTACCAGCCCGAGGGCGTCTGGGAGGCTGTCGCCATGGACGGCAGCGACACGCGAAACTACGTCCGTGACAAGGGCGAGGGGCTCTACCGTCGCAGCATGTACTGGTTCTGGAAGCGGTCGGCACCGCCGGCGTCGATGGACATCTTCAACGCCCCGTCGCGGGAAAACTGCTGCGTGAAGCGGGAGCGGACCAACACGCCACTGCAGGCGCTGGTGACGCTCAACGATCCGCAGTTCGTGGAGGCGGCGCGGGCCCTCGCCGACCGGGCGCTGGAGCTCGCGGCCGGCAACGATGACCAGCGGTTGGAGTTCATCGCCGAGCGGCTCCTGGCACGGCGACTCTCACCCGACGAACTGGCTGTCGTGAAGAAGTCACTCGCCGACCTCGTCGCCTGGTACACCGCGCACCCCGACGAGGCGAAGCAGCTGATCACCGTCGGCGACTCGAAGCCCCGGGCAGCCGACGCGGTGCAACTCGCCAGCTGGACGATGCTCACCAACGAGCTCATGAACCTCGACGAGGTCCTCTGCAAATGAAAAAGGTGACAGCCACCATTTGTCTGAAGACCCCGGCCGAAGGCCGGGGCCGTGTCGCCTTCAGCGACCGGCAAATGGTGGCTGTCACCTTTTTCGAGGAGAATGACGCATGAATCCTCCGATCCGCTCGCCCCTCGATGAGCTGGGGCTGAACCTCACGCGCCGCCGGTTCTTCGAGCAGGGCAGCCACCTGCTCGGAGGCGCGGCGCTCGCGGCGCTCGCCGCCCAGGGTGCCGCCCGCGGCGCGGCCTCCGCGAGCCCGGCCTTCGACCGGGTGGCCAACGCGATTGGCCCGCACTTCGCCCCGAAGGCGAAGCACGTCATCTATCTCCACATGGTCGGTGGCCCGCCGCAGCAGGATCTCTTCGACTACAAGCCGAAGATGGACGACTGGTACGACAAGGACCTTCCCGAGAGCATTCGTAACGGCCAGCGGCTCACCACGATGACGTCGGGTCAGTCGCGGTTTCCGATCGCGCCCTCGAAGTTCAAGTTCATCCAGCACGGCGAGTGCGGGATGTGGATGTCGGAACTCCTGCCCTGGACCGGGAAGATGGCCGACGAGATGTGCTTCATCCGGAGCATGCACACCGAGGCCATCAACCACGAACCGGCGATCTGCTACATGCAGACCGGCAACCAGATCGTCGGCCGGCCGTGCCTCGGCTCGTGGACGAGCTACGGCCTCGGCAGCCTCAACAGCGACCTGCCCACGTTCGTCGTGCTCGTGGCTCGGTCATCGAAGCCAGAACAGCCCCAGGCGATCGGTGCCCGGCTCTGGTCGAGCGGCTTTCTGCCGGGCGAATACGCGGGTGTGAGCTTCCGGAGCGCCGGCGACCCGATCCTCTACATCAACAACCCGCCGGGCGTGTCGGATGCCGTCCGCCGCACCACGCTCGACGGCCTCCAAGCCTTGAACCAGCGGACCCTCGAGCAGATCGGCGACCCGGAAACGCGGACGCGAATCGCCCAGTACGAGATGGCCTTCCGCATGCAGGCGAGCGTGCCCGAACTCACCAGCATCGCGAACGAATCGGCGAGCACGCTCGCCCTTTACGGCGACCAGGTGAAGGACCCGGGCTCGTTCGCCAACTCCGTCCTGATGGCGCGGCGGATGGTGGAGCGGGGCGTGCGGTTCGTGCAGATCTACCTCAACCACTGGGATACGCACGGCAACGTCGTCGGCCGCCTCACCAACGGCTGCCGCGACATCGACCAGCCCTGCTACGGACTCATGCAGGATCTCAAGGCCCGCGGCCTGCTCGACGAGACGCTCATCATCTGGGGGGGCGAGTTCGGCCGCACGGTCTACTCGCAGGGCGGTCTCTCGAAGGAGAACTACGGCCGCGACCATCATCCGCGATGTTTCACGATGTGGATGGCCGGCGGCGGCGCGAAGGGGGGCACCATCCACGGCGAGACCGACGACTTCTCCTACAACATCGTGAAGGATCCGGTGCACATCCGGGACTTCCACGCCACGGTCTTGCACCTGCTCGGTTTCGATCACGAGCGGTTCACCTACCGTCACCTCGGCCTCGACCAGCGGCTCACCGGCGTCGAGCATGCCCGCGTGGTGACGGACCTGCTCGCCTGATCGGGTGTGTTTTCACAGATTCGCTGCGCGACCACGCGTGGTGATCAGGCGCAGGAGGGGGATATACTGCTCGTTCGCCATCATGCGGTGATGATCGCGCCGTTCCGAACACCGTTCCGAGATAGCGTTCTACGCGGGAGTCACTGATGCCCTGTTCGTTCTCGTCTCGTGGCCCCAATGGTGATCCCAGTCGCGGCCCCAGCCTTGGACGCGTCGCGGGAGCCGCCGTCGTCGTCCCATTGCTGCTGGCCCTCGCCGCCACGCGTCTGCCCGGAGCCGACGACAAGGACAAGCCTCCCGAGAGGGATCCGTTCACCACGGCCCGTGAGATCCTGGCCATCCCGCCGCGTCCTGCCCGCCCGGCGCTGCCTGCCAGCCAACTCCCGCTCGAGCTGCTCGACGGCGAGCGGATCGCCTTTCTCGGCAACTCCACCGCCGAGCGGATGAACCTCTTCGGCCACTTCGAGGCCCTCCTCCACCAGCGTTTTCCCGGCAAGCACCTCGTGGTCCGCAACTTCGCCCGCCCCGCCGACGAGGTCGGCAATCGCCAACGTCCGGGCGACTACACGAAGCTCGACGATCCCGTGGCCGCCTTCGGTGCCGACACGTACCTGCTCTTCTTCGGATTCAACGAGTCGTTCGCCGGGCCGGGGGGCGTGGCCAAGTTCACAGCCGACTACGAGAAGCTCCTGGATGAACTGGCACATCAGTATCCCCGTGACGACACCAAGGCCGCCCCGCGGTTTGTGATCGTGTCGCCGATCGCGGTCGAGGCCAGCGGCAGCCCCTACCTGCCCGACGCCGACGCCCAGAATGGTTCGCTCGCCCTCTACCGCGACGCAGCCAAGGCCGTCGCCGAGAAGCGGGGCCTGGCCTTCGTCGACCTCTTCGACGCCACCCGGAAGGAGTTCGCGGCGCAGCCAGGCCTCCAGCACACGATCAACGGCTGCCACGTCAACGAGGCCGGCGACGCCTTCGTCGGCGGCCTGCTCGACCGGTCCCTGTTCGGCGGCCCGGCCTCGAGCCAGCTCTCCACGGCCGCCTTCGAGAAGCTCCGCGCCGCGGTCAACGACAAGTCGTGGGTGCATCTGCAGGACTACCGGATGGTCAACGGCTGGTATGTCTACGGCGGTCGCCGCACGTTCGACACGGAGACCTTCCCGAGGGAATACGCCAAGATCCGCGGCATGGCGGCCGTCCGCGATGCCCGCGTCTGGAACATCGCCGAGGGCAAACCCGTCGCCGGCACGCCCGACGACTCCGCCACGGGTGAGCTGATCACGCCGCAGACCCGATTCGGTGAACCCGGGCAGGCCTACAGCGAGAACAAGGAAGGTGGGCCGACGATCCTGCCGCCCGCCGACCTGATCAAGACCTGCACGGTACCCCCCGGCTTCGAGATGAAGCTGTTCGCCGACGAGACGAAGTTTCCCGAAATCGCCAAGCCCGTGCAGCTGGCCTTCGATTCGAAGGGCCGCCTCTGGGTCTCGACGATGCCGAGCTACCCGCAGTGGCAGCCGGGCGATCCGCCGCCGTCCGACAAGCTCGTGATCCTGGAAGACACCGACAAGGATGGCACCGCCGACACGAGCACGGTGTTCTACGACAAGCTCCATTGCCCGACCGGCTTCCAGTTCTTCGACGGCGGCGTGCTCGTGATGGACCAGCCGCGGATGCTCTGGCTCAAGGACACCGACGGCGACGACAAGGCCGACGTCGTGGTGCACGTGCTCGACGGCTGGGCCACGGAAGACACCCATCACACCGCCGGCGCCTTCGAGGCCAGCCCCGGCGGCCTGCTCCACATGCTCGAGGGCGTGGCGATGAGCACGGCCGTCGAGACGCCGTGGGGTCCGTTTCGTAACTACGGCTCGTCAGGTGCCTACGTCCTCGACCCACGGACATGGAAGCTTCGCCACTTCAAGACGCCCGGCTACGGCAACCCCTGGTGCTACGTCTTCAACGAGTGGGGCCAGGGCATCTGCGGCGACGGCACCGGCGCATCGCAGCACTGGGACACGCCCCTCTCGGGCGCCCAATACGGTGGCCGCAAGGGGCTCAACGCGGTGTTCGACACCGAGAAGATGCGGCCCGTCGTGGGGAGCGACTACCTCCGCACGAGGCAGTTCCCCGACGACGTCCAGGACCAGTTCATCTACGCCTGCGTGATCAACATGAACGGCATCCCGCGGTGGCACATGTCGGACGACGGCGCCGGCTACAAGGGCGAACGGGTGCGGCACGACCCCGCCGACCCCACCACGCCCTTCGATCTCCTCAAGAGCACCGACAAGCACTTCCGGCCGGTCGATCCGCAGATCGGGCCCGACGGGGCGCTCTGGTTCGGGGACTGGGCCAACCCGCTGATCGGCCACATGCAGTACAGCCAGCGTGACCCAAACCGCGACCACGTGAAGGGGCGGATCTACCGGCTCTTCTACACGCAGAAGCCGCTGGTCACTCCCGAGACGCAGTTCGGCAAGTCGACCCGGGAGGTCCTGGATCAGCTCAAGGCGGCCGAATGGCGGACGCGGTATCGCGCCCGGGCTGACCTCCAATCCCGCTCCCGCGACGAGGTGCTCTCTGCGGCGCGGCAGTGGCTCGGCACGATCGGCTCCGATCCCCATGCCGACCGCCTGAAGACCGAAGTTCTCTGGCTCCAACAGAGTTTTCATGCCGTGGATCCAGGCCTCCTCGGCGACCTCCTGCAGGCCGCCACGCCCGAGGCCCGGGCCGCGGCCACGAGGGTGCTCGCCGACGAGCGAGACCAGATTCCGGGCGCCATCTCCCTGCTGACGGCCAAGGCCACCGATGCCAATCCGCGTGTCCGCTGCGAGGCAGTCCGTGGCCTGAGCTTCGTTCCCAACCTCGACGCCATGAAGGCGGTCATCGCCGCGGCCGAGGTGGAGCCGGCCGACCGCTACGTTGACTACACATGCGATGCGGCCCTGGGAGCGAACATCGGCGTCTGGAAGGGCGAGTACGACGCGGGCCGCTTCGTGACGGACGATTCGCGTGCCGAGAGCATCATCGACAGCGTTCTCGGCCTGGAACGGAAGGCCCAGGAGATCGTCCCCTATCTCGCGATCCTCACCAGCAAGGATCCGCAGTCCGAGGAGGCGCGAAACAAGGCGATGCAAGCCCTCGCCGACGTCAAGGGAGGCGACCGCCAAAACGGCAAGGTCGTGTTTCGCCGCGTCTGCATCGCCTGCCACAAGATCGGCAAAGAGGGATCGGACTTTGGGCCGCACATGGACGACGTCGGCAAGCGGCTCTCGTCGTACAAGCTCGTGGAGTCGATCATCCATCCCAACGCGGAGGTCGCCGAGAAGTATCTCTCCACGTCGGTCCTCACGAGCGACGGCCGAAGCATCGTTGGTCTGCTCGTCAGCGAAACGCCGGAGGAGGTTGTGATCTTCGACGGTAAGGAGAAGAAGACGGTCGCCGTGGCGGACATCGACGAGCGGACGCAACTCCGGCAGAGCAGCATGCCCGAAGGCCTCGCGGGCACGCTCTCGCCCAACGAGTTTCTCGACGTGATCGTGTTCCTGAAGAGCCTCAAGTAAGCACGGGGCATCGCAGAACGCCCCATGAAGCCCCAAGCGAATCGTGGATCCCGCTGCGAACAAGCCCAACGCCGTGAGGCGTGGGGAGCGGCCAGGAACGGCGCAGCGCCCAACGTGTCGCGCCCGACGGCTGACGCCGTTCGGCTTGTACGCGATCACGCCGAAGCGGCGATCGCCCGCACGATTCGCCCTGGTGCATCGGCCTGGCTCTTGGTGATCATCGCCGCCTTGAGCACCCCGGCCCGGGGAGTCGATTTCGCGCACGAGGTGGTGCCGATCCTGCGGAAGCACTGCGGCGAGTGCCACACCGGCGACGCCCGACAGGGAGGCTTCTCGCTCAACACCCGCGAAGACCTGCTCACCGGCGGCGACTCCGGCACGCCCGGAGTCGTCCCGGGCAGTTCGACCACCAGCGAACTCATGGCCCGGATCACGAGCGATGATCCTGACGATCGAATGCCGAGCGAGGGCGAGCCGCTGCCGCCCGACGCGATCGCCGTCCTGAAAGCCTGGATCGACGAACAGGCCCCATGGGAGCCTGGCTTCGCCTTCAAGGGAACGGCGTGGGAGCCCCCGCTCGCCCTGCGCGAGGTCGTGCTGCCGCCGGCCGCGGACGGCCGCACCAACCCTGTCGACCGCGTGGTCGATGCCGCGCTTGCGGCGCACGGCGTGCCGCGGCCGCCCCGGTGCGACGACCGCACCTTCATCCGACGGGCGAGCCTCGATCTCGTCGGGCTGCTGCCCGGCCCCGACCGGGTCGAGGCCTTCGTGGCCGACACCGATCCCGGCAAGCACGCGCGGCTCGTCCGCGACCTGCTCGCCGACGATGTCGCCTACGCCGACCACTGGCTCACGTTCTGGAACGACCTCCTCCGCAACGACTACACGGGCACGGGCTACATCACCGGCGGCCGGCGGCAGATCACCACCTGGCTGCACCGGGCGCTCGCCGCCAACGTGCCTTTCGACCGGTTCGTGCGGGAACTCGTCTCACCGGCCGACGAGTCTCGCGGCTTCATCGACGGCATCGTCTGGCGGGGCACCGTGAACGCCAGCCAGGCCGTGCCGATCCAGTTCGCCCAGAACGTCGGCCAGACGTTCCTCGGCATCAATCTCAAGTGCGCCAGCTGTCACGACAGCTTCGTCGATCGCTGGACGCTCCGGCAGACCTATGACCTCGCCGCGATCGCCGCCGAGCAGCCGCTCGAACTCGCCCGCTGCGACAAGGCGACCGGCGTGATGGCGACCCCGGCATGGATCTTCCCCAACCTGGGGCAGATCGACGCCTCGTTACCGTCAGCGGCACGGCTCGCGCAGCTCGCCGCGCTCATGACGCAGCCCGGCAACGGCTGGCTGTCGCGGACGCTCGCCAACCGCTTCTGGCACCGGCTCATGGGCCGCGGCATCGTGCATCCCGTCGAGAGCCTCCGCACGCAACCCTGGAGTGAAGATCTGCTCGACCTGCTGGCCGGCGACCTCGTGTCACACGGCTGGGACATGCGGCACCTGCTCGAGACGATCTGCACGTCGGAGGCCTATGCCGCCGTTACGCCGGCCGTCGAGGGCCTGCCCCGGGGAGGCGACTACGTATTCCGTGGCCCGCTGCCCCGACGGATGACCGCCGAGCAGTTCACCGACGCCGTCTGGACGCTCGCGGGCACGGCTCCCGCGAAGCCCGACGCCGAGGTGGTGCGGTTCGACCAGGATTCCACGCCGTCTGATCTCCATCCGGCGGCAACGTGGATCTGGAGCAACGAGGCAGCCGAGTCGCCCCCGGAAGAATCGCTGACATTCAGCAAGGATTTCGAGCTGCCGCAGCCCGCCGTGCATGCGGCCGTGGTTCTCGCCGCCGACAACTCCGCCACCCTCTTCATCAATGGCAAGTCGGTGGTCACGGGCAACGACTGGCAGCAACCGGTGATGGCCGTGGCCACGGCCGACCTCAAGGAGGGCGCGAACACCGTGATCGTCACTGCCGCAAATGCGGCAGCCGGCGGACCGGCCGCCCTTCGCATGGAGATTCGCTGCCGGCTTGCCGACGGCACCATGCAGTCGATCGTCACGGATGGTTCGTGGAAATGGACGAAGGCCAAGCCCGATGCGAAGGGCCAGTTTCCGAAAGACACGAAGCCGACCGACTGGGCACCGGCCACGGTCGTCGCGAATCAGGCCACGTGGGCCACGGCCGACGCCCCCTTCGCCGCACACGTGATCGCGGCCACCGCGCCGGCGTCGCTGCCGATGGTTCGGGCCGGGCTCGTGAAGGCGACGCCGCTGATGGCCGCCCTCGGCCGGCCGAACCGCGACCAGGTCGTCACCAGCCGCCCATCCGACCTGACGACGCTGGAGGCGATCCTGTTGGCCAACGACCGGTCACTCGCCGACGAGATCGCCAAGGGAGGCAGCCGCATCCTCGCAAAGCACGGCCCCGATCCCGATCGAGTCGCTTCGTGGATCTTTACGGCCGCCCTCTCCCGTCCGCCAACGGCGGACGAGGCGGCGGTCGCCCGGGATCTGCTTGGGGCCGCGCCGACCGCGGAAAGCGTGGCTGATTGCCTCTGGAGCGTGGTGATGCTGCCAGAGTTCCAGTTGGTGCGATAATGAAGCAGGAGCATCCGACATGAAAAGCCGCCGCCAGTTCCTCGAGTGCCTGGCCGCCGCTGCGACCACCACGCTCGCCCTGCCGGAGCCACGGGCCCGCGGGTCGGAGCAGGGCCCCCGCATCGTGCATCCTGCGCCCCGGGCCGACGCGATGATCGTCCTCTGGATGGCCGGCGGCATGGCGGCTCCGGACACGTTTGACCCGAAGCGATACAAGCCGTTCGAGCCCGGCCTTGCGGTCGCCGACGTGATCAGCACGTTCCCCGCAATCCCGACCGCGATCGACGGCGTGCAGATCTGCAACGGCCTGCCCGAGATCGCCAAGGTGCTCGACCGGGCAACGCTCGTCCGCTCGCACGTCCAGCCGGATCTCGGCAGCATCCTCCACTCGCGGCACCAGTACCACTGGCACACGGGCTACGTCCCTCCGCAGACCGTGGCCTGCCCGCACATCGGCGCGTGGATGGCCCGCGTGCTCGGGCCGCGCAACCCCGTCATGCCCGCGTTCGTGAACATCGGCCAGCGGCTCGAGGGAGTGGGCGAGAACGAAGAGATCAAGGCGTTCACCACCGCCGGCTTCTTCGGCAGCGAGTTCGGGCCGATGAACCTTCCCTACCCAGAACAGGCGGCCTTGGCCGTACGCCCCCCGGAGGGCATGTCCGCGGAGCGGTTCGCCGATCGCTACGCGGCCATGAAGCGGCTCACGGCGGCGTCGGCACACCGCGAGTTCACAAGCGACTTCCACCAAGAATCGATGCTCCGCAGCATCGACAATGCCCACCGGCTGCTCGGTGCCAAGGAGCGGGAGGCCTTCGACATCACGCGCGAACCGAAGGAAGTTCAGGAGCGGTACGACACCGGCCGCTTCGGCCGCGGCTGCCTGCTCGCGCGGCGGCTCGTCGAGAACGGGGCCCGCTACGTCGAGGTGACCACGGAATACGTTCCCTTCGTCCACTGGGACACGCACGAGAACGGCCACGAGCGGGTGGCGGCCCTCCACGCCGAGATCGACCGCCCCATCGCGGCCCTCGTTCGCGATCTCGACGAGCGGGGCCTGCTCGACCGCACGCTGGTGGTGATCGCCAGCGAGTTCAGCCGCGACATGATCACCGAAGGCCAGCCCGGCTCGGATGCCAAAGACCAGGCAAGTTCGCCGAAGGACTTCCTGCAGCTGCCGGCCCACTACGGCCAGCACCGTCACTTCACCGCCGGCTCGAGCGTGGTGCTCTTCGGAGGCGGGATGAAGCGAGGGTTCGTCTACGGAAAAACCGCCGACGAGCGGCCCTGCG
Source organism: Pirellulales bacterium (assembly GCA_040397625.1). Lineage (GTDB taxonomy): Bacteria > Planctomycetota > Planctomycetia > Pirellulales > UBA1268 > QWPN01. Next base: position 25,083 of record JBBAVQ010000002.1, read on the forward strand.
TCGCGATCGAGAATCCTGTCTCGATCACCGACCTCCACGCGACCTTCTTCACCGCCATGGGCATCAGCCCGAAGACGGTCTTCGACATCGAGGATCGCCCCTTCTACGCGACGCTCGACGGCAAGGGCCGCGCCGTGGAGTCGTTGTTCGCGTAACAGCTTCCAGCGAGGTAGGCGGAGGGATCGGGACGAGGATGGCGAGCGTCGGCTATCCTGCCGCTGGCGAGCCAACTCGGCCCGTCCCGCAGCCGGGTTTTCCCCGTTGGATGCGAGCCGCGGTATCCTGCCACGATGGTCTGGGAACACACCTACGATCCGCTCGGCTCACCGATCCTCTCCACACTCGTGGCGGCCGTGCCCCTCGTGGTGCTGCTCGGCCTGCTCGCCTTCGCGCGGTGGTCGGGCATGCAGGCGGCGGTGGCCGGGCTGATCACCGCACTCGCGATCGCGATCGGCGTTTTCGGTATGCCAGCCGATGCGGCAATGGCGGCCGCCGCGCACGGCGCGGTGTTCGGGCTGTTTCCGATCGGCTGGATCATCGTGACAGCGATGTTCCTCTACCGGCTCTGCGTCGAGGCCGGCGCGCTCGACGTCATGAAGCGATCGGTGATGGGGCTCTCCGCCGACCACCGCCTCCAGGCCCTCCTGATCGCGTTTTCCTTCGGTGCGTTTCTCGAGGGCGCGGCCGGGTTTGGGGCCCCCGTGGCGATCTCCGCCGCGCTGATGGTGGGCGCCGGGTTTCCGGCGCTGGAGGCGGCATGCCTGGCACTCCTGGCCAACACGGCACCCGTGGCCTTCGGTGCGCTCGGCACGCCGATCATCACGCTCGCGAAGGTCACCGGCCTCGACGAACGGGCCATCTCGGCGATGGCCGGGCATCAGTTGCCGCTCTTCTCGCTCGTCGTGCCGGCCTGGATGGTCTGCACGATGGCGGGCTGGCGGGGCCTCGCCGGCGTCTGGCCGCCGGTGCTCGTCTGCGGCGGCACGTTCGCCGCGGTGCAGTATGCGATGGCCACCTTCGTCGGAGCCGCGCTCGTCGATGTGGTCGGGGGCGTGGCGAGCCTCGTAGCCCTCGCCGCGTTTCTGCACTGGTGGAAGCCCGCGTCGATCTGGCGCCATGGTCATGGCTGGACCGATCGCGTCGCGACTTCGTCGATCGGGGGTGATTCCGCTGCGCGGATCGCCTGGGCATGGATGCCGTGGGTGTTTCTGTCCCTGGCCGTCTTCACGTGGGGCCTGCCCGCGGTCAAGGCGACGCTCGACGGAAAAGACACGCCTCCCCGCCTGTCGCGTGTCACCGTGGCGCCGGAACTCCCGATCCCGTTCCTCGACGGCCGGGTCGCAAAAGTCCCCCCGGCCACCCGCGAGTCGCGGGAGATCGAGCGGGCCGTATATCGGTTCAACTGGCTCTCGGCGGCAGGCACCGGCATCCTGGCCGCGGCGCTCGTGTCGATCCCGTGGCTCGGCATCTCCTGGCGGCGGGCCCTGGCGATCTGGCTTGAGAGTCTTTGGTCGCTCGGCGAGTCACTCGCCACGATCGCCGCCATGCTCGCGCTCGCCTTCGTCACGCGATACTCCGGCACCGATGTCACGCTCGGCCTCGCGCTCACCGCCACCGGCGCGGCCTACGCCTTCTTCGCGCCGCTCCTCGGCTGGCTGGGCGTGGCCCTGACCGGCTCCGACACCTCGAGCAACGCCATGTTCGGCAGCCTGCAAAGGGTCACGGCGGAGCAGCTTGGGCTCGACCCGCTGCTCATCTGCACCGCCAACAGCACCGGCGGCGTGATGGGGAAGATGATCGACGCCCAGAGTATCGTCGTCTCCGCCACGGCCACGGGCACGCACCGCCGCGAGGGCGAGATCCTCCGGCGGGTCTTTCCGCACTCACTCGCGCTCGCCGCCCTGATGGGATTGCTCGTCTGGCTTCAGGCCGGGCCGCTCTCGTGGATGGTGCCGTCGGCCCGCTGATACGGCCTGCGCCATCAACGTCGCACACGCCGCCGCATCCAGCCGGCCGCCGCCAACGCTGCCGCCACGCCCATCATGCCGAGCGACGCCGGCTCCGGCACCCCGATGACCGCGGCACCACCACCGGCGCCCGGAAGCATCGGCAGGGCGCCGGCCGCCGGGAGGTACGGGCCTTCGTCGTACAAACCGCCGCTCAGGAAGAGCACGATGTCGAGAATGTCCACGATCCCGTCATAGTTGAAGTTGCCTTCCAACCACACGGAAGGAGTCTCCCGACCGAACTTGTCGGCCGACATGATGTTCGAAACGTCGAGGACGTCCACCATGCCGTCGAGGTTGGTGTCGCTCGGCGCGGCGAAGCCGATCGTGGCGACACCGGCCGAGTCAACGATCCAGCCGACGCTCCGCTCAGCCCCGGCTGACGACGACCGAATGCCACTCGTGCCGTTCCACGACCCGTCGCCCAGACCGGTCACCAGATCGGCCTCGATCGCCGCGCTGGTGATGCCGCCGGCCGCCACGGTCATCCGTCCGGTCCCGACGTCGATCACGCCGGTGCTTGCACGATCAAGCACCGTGACGGCCAGTGACGTGGATCCGAGCGCGAGTCCGGCACCGTCGGCCACGGTCAACGGGCCTGTGCCCAGCGCCAACGGCGACGCCACCGTCAGCGTGCCTGCCTGCACGACCGTGCCCCCGGTGAAGGAACTCGTGCCGCCGCGGACGAGTTCGCCGGAGCCCTGCTTGACGAGTCGGCCGGGCCCCGTGATGACGGCCGAATCGACCACCCGCTCGCCAGCCGCAACGATCCTGACCGTGTCCACCGGCCCCGAGGGCACGACGGTGCCACGGACGGTGAGCGTGAGCGTCTGGCTCGTGGCGCCCGCGAGATCCTCGTCGGAGGCGTTGAGGAGATACGTCGCGGCGAACGAGCCCGTGGTCGCGGTCGACATCGACAGGCTGTACGTGCGCGACGAGCCGGAGGCGAGGTTGGAAAAGGGAGCCAGGGTCGTTGAAAAGATGCCCGTCGACCCGCTCATCGTGACACTGTCGAGGTCGAGTTTCGCCGTCCACGCCGACCCGAGTGATCCGGCGCGGCCGAAGATGCCAAACGACCGGCTCGCCGCCGTACCTCCCTGGGTGAGCGTGCCGAAATCAACGTCGTACGCGGTCGTCGTGGTCGCGGCGGCAAACGACCCGATGGCGTGGTCGAGGACACCCAGTGACAACCCCTGCGTGAACGTGCTCGACATCGCCTGCGGGCTCGAGGCCGTCACGGTGGCACTCCCGCTCCGCAGCCCTGCGGCGGAAGTATCGACCACAAACGCATGACTGTTCGCGGTGCCAAGGGCGAGGGCGCTGCCGCTGCCGCTGCCGGCGAGCACACCCGTCGCCGAAAAGGTGTAGTCGAGACGGTCGGCGCCCTTGGCCGCCGTGACCGGCGCCGCGTTCGCTACCGTGAGCGTGTTGGTGACCGATGCTCCCCGGATCACCTGGGCCGGTAACGCAGCCAGGCTCGCCGACATCTTCGCCGGCAGTTGGTAGTCGGCCACGACGGCGAGGTGGTCAGTGACCTTCGTGAGGTTCGTGAGCACTGCCTGCGCCTGGGCGGTGGTGTAGCCGGGGATCAGCGCCGCCAGTGCATCGGCGCTGCCACTGTCGATCGCTCCCTTCATGGTGTGGGTGCCGGTGTTGCCGAAGGCCCAGTACGATCCTCCGACGTAGTCGAATCCGCGTCCATCGAGCACCTCGCCGCTGGTCATCTGGAAGTCGAACCGGTCGTCCATGCCACCGGTGACCTGGCCACCGAAGGCCGCGACCGTGGCGGGCGACTGCGTGTGGACGTCCATGAACGAACTGGAGCCGTGCCAGGAGCCGACGCGATTGATCGGATCGAACGCCTGGCCGTTGCCGGTGCCGGTCAGCGTCTGGAAACCGGATTCGCTGGACGTGTAGAAGTTCAAGTCGCCGGTATACAGGATGTTGGCTCCCTGCCCGAGCGCGTCGGCGTCAGCCCGATTGACCGTCACCTCGAAGTTTCGTTCCGCCACGTTCGCAGAGCCGGTCGAGGCCTTGAGATGGCTCGCATAGATGTAGAAGTCGGCCGACACGTCATACCCCACCGGCCGAAACTGATATCGCATCGTCTGTCGCGCCTGCGTCGAAAGCGAACCGAGCGGCTTCTCGCCCACCAGCGTCACGCTGTCGGTGTTGTAGACCACCACCGAACGTCCGCCCCCCGTCGATCCGGCATTGATGCTGTTGCGGTCGTAGCTGGTGCTGTTGAACACGCTGTCGAGCAGGTTGGCGTACTGCACGCCCGTCGTCGAGACAGTGTTGGCCTCGTTGAGCAGGAGAATGTCGATCGGCCGCGAGAAGCCACCCTTGGCCGACGCGCCGATCGCCGACATGACCGAATCCATGCCGGTCCGCGGTGCCGTCAGCGAGGTGTCGCTGGCGTTGATGTTGTAGGTGACAATCCGCAACTGCGCATGGGCGATCGTGAGTGGCAACAGGGCACTCGCGACGGCGATCGCGGCCAATCGGAGGTGCGGCACGCCAATCCCTTGGCAGAAGAGTCGAATCGGGAGAAGCCCGGGAACCCAGGCGGCCCATTTTCTAGCGAACGGCGAGCCGCCGAACCATCCCAAAACCCCCAGCGTTCGTGCCGGATGGGTCGACGAGCGTCTTGCCTGACCGCGGCGCAGCAAACCCCACTGGCCGTGAAGCCGCGGGCCGACCAGGCTGACCACGACGACGGGTGGTGGTTCACCCCACGCCTCATGGCGTTGGGCTTGCGGGCGCACTGGAGGTCGCACAGGCTCCACTGTGGTGACTCGCGTGGCATCCGACATCCGCTCCCCGCCGCAGCATCTCGCCGGACGCGAGACGTTTTTCCCCGCCGACCCCAGGAGACATCTCCGATGACCCTCACGCCTGACGCATTTTTTCAGATCACCAATACCGTCGCCCTGGGCGCCTGGGTGACGCTGGTGCTCCTGCCCGCAAAGCGGTGGGTGTCGCACGTTCTCTGCGGCATCCTCGTGCCGGCCGCTCTCGCCTGCGGCTATGCCGCCGTGATCGGTTGGAAGCTCACGCAAGACGGCCCGCCCCCTGGCGACCTCTCCACGCTCGGCGGCCTGAAGGGCATGTTCGCCGACGACTGGGTGTTCGCGGCGGCCTGGGCCCACTACCTCGTGTTCGACATGGTGGTCGGGGCCTGGATCGCCCGCGACGCCATCCGCCTCGGCCTCCCCTGGCCGCTGCGGACGATCGCGCTGCTCCTCACCTTCCTGCTCGGACCGGTGGGATTTCTGCTCCACGTGATCACACGATTCGCCCTGCGGCAGGCGGTGGCGACCGACGACCTCGCAGCCACGACCACATAGCTGCAGCGACGGGCACGACGAGGCCGGCGAGCGCCATGACGAGCACCGCCGCCGTGGCGGGCACGACATCGAACCGCGGCCGGCCAAGCACCGTCTGCGCGAGTGCGTAGGCGAGCAGGAGCATCGAGCCGACGCTCGCCATGGCCACGAGCCAAAAGCGGACGGGCTCGGCGATCCCCGCCCGCCGCGCGAGCCAGGCCAGCGCCGGCAGCCACTGCACCGCGTGGATCACGACCCCGTGCGGGAACTTCGGCACGCCGGCCGCCCCGAGCCTCGTCGGGTCGAGCCCCTGATCGAGCCTCGCCTCCCCGTGTATGCCCACCCAGATCCCAAGCAGGCACGACACCACCAGCAGCACCATGCCGGCCCGGGCCGCCAGGAGCATGTCGGCGGCGACGGCCGGCCTCTGCAGAACGCGCTGTCGCGTCAGAATGAGCCGTCGCGTCAGTTCGGCGATCACGAGCGTCACTCCCACGATCAGCACTCCCATCGCGTCGAACAGGAAGGAGTCGAGCGGCGTGTCGCGATTGAAGTGACTGCCCACGCCCCGCCAGCGCTGCAGGTCGATCAGCAACACTTCGACGAAGAGCGCCCAGCCCGTTGCGGCGGCCAGCGGCACGTCACCCCGCCGCCACGGGAGCATCGACCAGACCCAGCCGAGCGAGATCGCGGTCAGGCCTCCCGAGATGCCAAACAGGATCGGCTTCCGCCAGGTGACCGGCCCTTCCCACGGGCCGCCGAGCAGGGCCCACACCGGGAGATGGGCGATCCCGCTGGCCACCATGATGACCCCGAGCACGGCGAGCGGCCGCGCGCGGCGGTCAGCCCACCAGGGATCGGCACGGCTCTCGGGGGCGTTCGCGGTCATGCGGTGGAAGTGTAGGCGCCAATGCTTCACACTGCCGCTCATGGACGCACGAACCTTCGGACGGACGGGCTGGCAGGTGTCGGAAATCGGCTTCGGCGCCTGGGGAATCGGCGGCGGGGCCTGGGGCGGTGCCGACGACGCCGAATCGATGGCGGCCCTCCATGCCGCGGTCGATGCCGGCATCACCTTCTTCGACACGGCCGACGTCTACGGCGACGGCCGCTCGGAACGGCTGATCAACAGGCTCCGCCACGAGCGATCGGAGCCGTTTCGCGTGGCCACGAAGGCCGGCCGCAGGCTCGCGCCGCACACGGCCGCTGGCTACACGGCGGGGAACATCGCGGCCTTCGTCGATCGCAGCCTCGCGAATCTCGGCGTCGAACGAATCGATCTCCTCCAGCTGCACTGTCCACCGACCGAGGTCTACTACAGGCCCGAGGTCTTCTCCGCCCTCGACGACCTGGTTGCCGCGGGCAAGATCGCCTACTACGGGGTGAGCGTGGAGAAGGTGGAGGAGGCGCTCAAGGCGATCGAGTATCCGAACGTCCAGAGCGTGCAGATCATCTTCAACGCCTTCCGGCTGAGGCCCACCGAACTCTTCTTCGAGCAGGCCCTGAGGCGGCGGGTGGCGGTGATCGCCCGAGTACCACTTGCCAGCGGGATGCTCTCAGGCTGCCTCACTCGCGACACGACGTTTCCCGACGACGACCACCGCACGTTCAACCGCGAGGGTGCGGCGTTCGACAGGGGCGAGACCTTTTCGGGCGTGCCCTACGACACCGCCCTCGCGGCGGTCGAGCGACTGAAGCCCTTCGTGCCGGCAGGATCGACGCTCGCGCAGTTCGCCCTCCGCTGGATTCTCGCCTTCGAGGCGGTGACCTGCGTGATCCCCGGAGCTCGCGGGGCCGCCCGCGTGATCGAGAACGCCAAAGCCGCCGACCTGCCGTCTCCGGCTCCCGCCACGATGGAGGCCGTGCAGGAGGTCTACGACTCGCTCGTCCGGCCGCTCGTCCATCACCGGTGGTAGCCATGCTGGCGATGGCTGACACCGCCGCCATGATCGATGCCGATCTGCTCGTGATCGGCGCCGGCGCCGCTGGGCTGTTCGCCGCCACGTGGGCCGGCCGCACGGCGGCGGCCGCCGGACGGCCGCTGGCGATCGTCGCCGTCGATGGAGCGAGGAAGATCGGCGCGAAGATCCTCGTGGCGGGCGGGGGGCGGTGCAACGTCACGCACCACGCGGTCACTGAGATCGACTACGCCGGCGGCACACCCCCGGCGATCCGCAAGGTGCTTCGGCGGTTCACCGTCGCCGACACGGTGCGGTTCTTCGCGGACCAGGAGGTCGAGTTCTACCGCGAAGCAGACACCGGCAAACTGTTCCCCGTCACCGACTCGTCCCGGACGATCCTCGACGCGCTCGTTCGTGCGGCGAACGCCGTGGGGGTGCGACTCGTGCATCCAGCCCGCGTCATCGGGATCGATCGCACCGAGGCTGGATTCGTGACCACCACGACCGCCGGCACCATTCATGCACGGCGGGTGATCCTCTGCACGGGCGGAAAATCACTCCCCAAGTCCGGCTCCGATGGCGGCGGCTTCGATCTCGCGAGGTCGCTCGGTCACTCGCTCACCGTCCCGATCGTGCCGGCGCTCGTGCCACTGATGCTTCCCGCCGGACACTGGATCACGTCGCTGTCGGGCCTGGCGCTCCCCGCCACGCTCGTGCTCCGCTCCGGCTCCGGCAAGCGGCTCCACGCTGCCACCGGCAGCACGCTGTGCACGCACGTCGGCCTGTCGGGGCCCGCGGTCCTCGACATCAGCCGCCACTGGCTCGTCGCCCGCCACGCCGACCCTGCAGCGACGCTCTCGATCAACTGGCTGCCAGACCAGTCGGCCGAGTCGATCGACCAGCTGCTCCTGGACGGCCAGCGGCGCGGCCCGCTGCCTGTGCTCCGCGAGCGGCTCACCGACCGGCTTGCCCGCCACCTCTGCGAGCAGGCCGGCGCGGCGATCTCCGGCGACCTCACCCGCGACGCGCGGCGGTCACTCGCCGCCCTCGTCACGGCCACGCCGCTACCGATCGTGGGCGACCGCGGCTTCGCCGTCGCCGAGGCGACCGCCGGCGGCGTCCCGCTCACGGAGGTCCGCCTGGAGACGATGGAGAGCCGCTGTTGCCCGGGCCTGCACTTCGCCGGCGAGGTGCTCGACGTCGATGGCCGCATCGGCGGCTTCAACTTCCAATGGGCATGGGCCAGCGGCTACGTGGCCGGGGAGTCCGCGGCGATGGCCGCCCTGCGGTCGACGGCAGCGGGCCCGACCGGCCCGGAGACGGCTGGCGCCGACTCGAGGATCTCGTAGCGATAGGAACCACGCGTCAGGTCGATCGTGCGCCGGCCATGCGTCGTTCGCGTTAGTAGCAGGCAACTCACGGCCGCCTCGACGTCTTCATAGGGAATATCGGCCGCATCGGCGCGGCCCAGCGGCCAGCGAAACCCGTCGGCCGCCCCGCACGCCGTCAGGATCTGCTCGGTGAGGGTCGGCGACACGCGGGCCGAGCGGAGCACAATCGACTCGGTCTGCCACGGCGACCAGCGGTTCGGGTCGGTCGGGCCCACGATCACGACGGCGGGCACGCCGACCGACGATGAGAGGTGGATGAGCCCAGTGTCGACGCCGACGCAGAGATCCATTTTCTCGGCGAGCGCCGCGGCATCGGCCAGCGGCACCCGCTCCGAGAGGTCATGCACGTGCGAGGCCACGTCCGGACCGACGGCCTCGCGAAGGGCGTCGTGGGCCGCCACATCGGCCAATCCGCCGCAGAGCACGACCTCGCAGCCTCTCGAGTCGACGAGCCAGCGGATGAGCCGCTGCCAACGGTCGGCCGGCCAGTGCTTGAGCACGTCGGTCGACCGCACGGCGAGGAAGATCCGGTGCCGGCCGGCCGGCAGCCGGTCGACGAGCGGGCCGATGCGGGCGGCCGACGCCGACGGCACCCAGTTCTCGTTGCGGGCATCATCAATCGACAGCCCCTCGGCACGCAGCAGATCGAGGTAGGTCTCCACCTGATGCCGGCCGCGACGCCGCCGGACCCGACGGGTGAGCAGCGGGCTCGACTCGCCCGCAAACCCGATCCGACAGGGAATCCCGGCCAGTTTCGCGAGCGCGGCAGCCGAGAACGACGGCTTGAGCAGATAGGCCCGCGTGTAGCCGCGGGACTTGAGCCAGGCGGCCTGCGCCCGGAGGGCGGCAAACATCGAGACGACTCCCCCGCGGCGCTCACGCGGCGGCCGGCTCCAGGTCACACGGTCGTCGATGTAGGGACAGTTCGCGAGCACCGCCCGCGGCCCCCCTTCGGCACAGACGTCGATCACGGCGGCAGGGTGGGCCAGCCGGAGGTTGCGGAGGAAGGGCACGGCCAGGAGCGTGTCGCCGATGTACTGCGTGCAAACGACGAGGATCCGCTCGCGCGACCGCGCCGGCTGATCCGGTCGCCGCGTGATCATCGCGCGAAGCCCACGAAGAAGCTGAACAGCTGCTTGCTGTCGTAGGGGGCGTAGGCCACCGGGACGGCGAAGTCGAGCGCGATCGGGGCCGGCCCCATCGCCGGCAGCGTGATTCGCAGACCCACGCCCGGCGCCACGCGCATGTTGTTGATGGAGACGTTCGACTCGACCGTACCGACGTCGGTGAAGACCACGCCGCGGAGCGTGTCGTCGGCGGTGATCGGGAACATGTATTCGATCGTGTTGAGCCACTCGAACGGGCCGCCGATGATCGCCGCAGCCTGGCCCGCCGACGGCTCGGTGCCGGCGGGTGTCTGCCGCGGGCTCGCACCGCGAAACACGAAACCACGAATCGTGTTGTAGCCGCCCGCGAAGAAGTTGTCGTAGGCGGGCGTGTTGGAACCCGACACGCCGAGCACCGAACCGATCGAGAGCACGTGGCGGCCGGAGCCGTCGGGCCGCTCGTTGAGCAGGAAGTACTGCCGCGCCTCGGCGATGCCGCGGGGATAGACGAACGTGCCGATCACCTGCTCGAACTCGAACGTGGCGAGATGTCCCTGCGTGGGCAGGAACGGGCTGTCGCGCGTGTCGTGAACGAGCCCCGCACTGAACCCGTAGACGGAGTTGGTGCCAAGCATGTCGTTGATGGCGGGCGTGAGGATCCGCGGGTTGAAGACGTCCACGCTCTCGCCGCGGAACCCGGTGTTCACGGAGAGGTCGGGGGCGAACTGGAACTGGTAGCCCAGCCCGATGCGGCCGCCGGTGCGGGCCTCGGCCCAGTCGTAGAAGTAGCGGGTGTAGTAGGAGGCCGAGAGCGAAAGGCCGATCCGCGTGTCGAAGAGATACGGTTCCTGGAACGTGGCCATGTACCGCTGCAGCTGCGTGCCCGGCGCGGCCTCGAGGCGGAACCGCTGACCGGCGCCGCGGAAGGCGGTGCCGTTCTTGATGTCGTCCCAACTGCGGGGCAGGCGGAGGATGTCGAAGTTCTGCTCATCGACCACGATGTTGCCGACGAGGCCGGCGTTGGAGTTGACGCCGGCACCGATCATCAGTCGGCCGGTCTGCGTCTCTTCGGCGTCAACGTCGACGATCACGTAGGGCTCGTTGCCCGGAAACACCTGCATCGGGTCGGCGGCAAAGTCGGGCACCATGCCCGGCTGCTGGAAGGCGGGGGGCTGGTTGGGGTCGAACTGTGCCACCGGCGTGGCGCCGAAGGGACCGCCGCCGGCGACGGCCGGCTGGAGGATCGGCTGCTGGCCAGGAGGGATCGCGCCGGGGAAGCCAGGGGCCACCTGCTGCTGCACGGTGTAGACGGGGGCGGCCGGCGCGACCATCCGCGAGTAGTCGATGGCCGTGGGAGCCGCCGGCGCCAGCGGCGCACCACCCCAGCCGGGCTGGGCCACCGGCTGGGCGGCGGCCGGCCAGCCCTGCGGGGGCTGCTGAACCACCGGCACCTGAAACGAACCCTGCTGCTGGACGGCCGGCTGGCCGACGAACGGCTGCTGGGGAACGGCGACCGGGTATGCGGGGCTCTGGCCACGCCACACCGGCTGCGCCGCCGTGGCCGGCGCCGCCGCGGGCGCGTCGGCTGGCTCCTGGCCACCGTCGGCCGACTGCACGGCATCGTTGTTCCACTCGCCCTCGAGCACGAGATCGAGCACGGCGGCATCGTCGCCGTCAGGGCTCTGGCCGCGGAATCCTGGCGGCCGCGCGGGCTCGGGCTCGCGGGCGACGCGGGTGTCGTCCTTCTCGGGCTTCGAAAACACGATCTTGGGCCCCTCGCCCTTCGACGCATCGGCGAGGAACAGGCTGCTCGACTTCAGCCGCCGCTCGTCGTCGCGGAGCTTGCGGATGTCGAGAATGTCGCCGGGCCGCAACGAGAGCCGGTTGAGCACGGTGCTGTGCCGCGTGTGCGGATGATCGCCGCGGATGCGGATGTTGATCTGGCCGACGCGATACCGCTGCCCCTCGGAGACGTTGTAGACGAGGTCGAGCTGCCCCGGCTCCTCGAGGAACCGTGGATCGGCGCGGATGTCGGCGAACACGAACCCCCGTCCGCCATAGATGTCGCGGATCAGGTTGAGATCGGCATCCATCTTCGACTGGTTGAAGTGCTCGCCTCCCTTGAGCTTGAGATCCCGCTCGAGGAACTCGTTGCGAAACTTCGTGTTGCCCACGAAGGAGACGTTGCGGACGGTGTACCGCGGCCCCTCGTTGATCACGAACGTGAGGTGCGTCCAGTCGCGGTTGCCCTCGTGCACCACCTCCACTTCGCGGCCCACCTTGGCCTGGAAGAAGCCGAGGCTTCGGTAGTAGGCGGTGAGCG
>JBBAVQ010000003.1:0-6948 GCA_040397625.1 Pirellulales bacterium
CGTGGAGCGAGCACACGAACTACCCGCAGACGCGGGGCGTGCTCAATCCGTTCCTGGCGTCGCTCGCCAACCGCACGTTCAACACCGGCGCCGAGCAGGCCACCGCCTTCACCGAAGACTTCACGACCGACCCGATGAAGAATGGCTGGTCGTTCGACTTCAACATGCTCGACATCGGCCGCGACATCGGCCGGCTCTCGGTCGCGATGACAACCGATTCCCTGGCCTACGCCTGGTCACCGGCCGATGGCGCCGTGGACGTGCGCGGCAACTGGAAGCGGGGGGCCTTCGACGCGATCGAAGGGCTCGCGGCAGCCCAGCGGCGGCGGTACACGAAGCCCATCGAGGCGGTGACCCGTTCGAGCGACATCCACACGGAAATCGACTTCACGGTCGACGCCTTCGGCAGCGACCCGGACAATCCGATCCTGCTCGGTCTGTTCCACACTCAGGCCACGACCGACCGTCAGTCGCTCTGCCTGCGGATCGACAGCGGCTCGACCATGAGCATCGTCCTCGCCGGCGACGGCACGCCGCTCTTGCTGCCACTGTCTCCCGCGGCCCCGCTCACCACCGGCACCGGCTACCGCGTGGTGCTCGATTACGCCGTCGCCACGCGAACGCTTTCGGCGCGACTGCTCGCCCGCGACGGTATGGCCACCGTTGCGACGGCGACCGCCACGGTGCCTGCGACCGTGGGTTCGTTCGTGCTCGACGAGGCGGGCCTCGCCCAGCGGGAAACGGCCATCTCCACCTCGGCAGCGCAGGCGCATCGGTTTCGTCTCGACGCGTTTGCGTTCGGCACGGCCCTGCCGACCGCTCAGGCATCAGCACCCACCGACTCGACAGCCACGGGCGAGCCAACCGCTTTCAGTTCGGCCGAGCTCGCCTTCGCCGCCCTGGCTTTCGAGCAGTCGACGACCGTCGGCACGAACGGGGCGAAGAAGCGGCTGATCTGACTCCAGCCATGTCGCACCGACCAGCCCCCGCCGTGGCCCGCCGCTGGCTGATCGTGCCGTCCACGATCGGTTGTCTCCTCGCCTGCGGGTGGCTTCCCGCCGTGGCCCAGCCGATGACGACCACCGTGACGCAACCGTTTCTGGGGGTCACGCACACCCACATCGAGACGACCAATCCGCGACTTCTCGACATGCACCTCGTGACCATCGACCTCGGCGTGCCCGGCATCGGCTTCGCCGTGACCCCGTCAAACGGCTCTGCCTCCGGCGAGACGGTGGGGAGAACGACGCGACAGTTTCTGGGTGACCAAAAGGTGCAGGTGGCGATCAATGGCGGCTTTTCAGCCTGGGCGAGCGGGTCCAACTACGACGTGCAGGGCCTGGCCGCCTCCAGAGGCGAGATCTATTCGTCGTTCGAGCAATACCGCACGTTTGCCCTCGACATTTCGGCCGACAACGTGGCCACGATCCTCCGCTCGCCCAGCGGCACGGGCACCGGTCGCTACCCCGACATTCCTCTGTACAACACCCTCGCCGGCGAGGCCCGGCTGCTCCGTGACGGGTCAATCGTGGCCCCGACCGCCAACGAGACGCTGCACCCACGGACGGCGGTCGGCCTGAGCGGCGACCAACGGACGCTCTACCTGTTCACCGTCGATGGTCGTAACACGGGGCACAGCCTCGGCGTCACCCGGCCGGAACTGGCGGACTTCATGCGGATGTTCGGCGCCACCGACGCCATCAACCTCGACGGCGGCGGGTCGACCACGCTTGTCTTCGCCGATCCGGCCGCCCGCGTCGTCAACGTGCCAGTCGGCGTCAACGACGTCGCGGGCACGGAGCGGGTGGTGGGCAGCAACTTCGGCGTGTTCGCCCTGCCGATGCCGGCGCCGGCCGCAGTCACGCTCAACGTCTCCAGCGGTACGCAGACCCAGTGGCAGGCCGGCCAGCCGCTGATCGTCAACGCACTGTCGCTCACCAAGTCGGGCGCGGGCACGCTGGTGCTCGACCAAGCCAACACGTTCACGGGCCCGACCACCCTGACGGCCGGTACCGTGCGACTGGCACATGTCCGCGGCCTCGCGGCGAGCCCGATCACGATCCGATCCGGCGCGACGCTGGCCGCCGATCCAGGCGTGCGACCCCTGATCCCCAGCGTCACGCTCGCCGGGGGAACGCTGTCCGCCACCGAGTTGACCATCGGGGGAACCGCCGGCATCGGCGGGCTCACGGTCTCCACCGGAGCGATCTCCGGGTCGGCCGCCATCACGCTGCTCGACGGTGGCCGGCTTTCCCTTCCAGCAGCGGCACGACAGCGGTTCGAGTTTCGCACGCTCGCGATCGACGCCGCACCGAACGGAGGTCTGCTCGACATCGGGACAAGCCTGGTCACCGTGTCGGCCGGGGGCATCGGGGCCACCGACCTCGCCGCCAACCTCGCCGCGGGTCGTGGTGACGGCTCCTGGAACGGCACCTCCGGCATCACGTCCTCGGCCACGAGGGGCGTTCTCCGCATCGGCTGGCTGCCTGGAGACGACGGCGCGATCTCGTTCACCATGGCGGCTCCCGGAGACGCCACGCTCGACGGTGTGATCGACGTGCTCGACGTGGCCACGCTGCTCTCCGTAGGCCGGTTCGACAGCGGGCAGACGACGGGCTGGGAGAACGGCGACTTCACCTACGACGGTGTGCTCGACATCCTCGATGTCACCGACATGCTTGCGGCCGGCCTGTTCGACACCGGCGATTATCTGCCCGCCTCAGTGCCGGCGATGTCGGTCCCGGAACCGGCATTCACCGGCTGGCTCGCCGTGGTGGCCGCCATCGCAGCACGCTCGCTGGCTCGACAACTCACTCGAGTGCGTCGGTATCATCCCCGCGTCCAGGCGTGATCGACATATCGCCACGGACTGCCTGCCGGCGGCTCGTTGCGGACGATCTCGGGCAGCCGGTTCTCCGACCAACCGTCGTAGCACACCCTGCGGGCGAATCGAAGAATCGTCCACGGAAATCCCACGGCCGAGAAAAACGGTGGACCTGCGGACGGCCACGGGCCGCCGTGCTGCATCGACGGCACCACACCAAGGCCCGTGGGCATCCGGTTTTCGATGATGCGTCCGGCCCGCTCCACCAGCAGCGGCACCACGGCCGCAAAGGCGGTGTCGTCGCGGCCATCCTTCGCCGCATAGAGGCTCGCCCCGAGAGAGCCGTGCACACAGGCCACCGCCTGCGTGAGTTGATCGAGCGAATCGCAGATGACAAGCAGCGTGGCATTGCCGAAGGCCTCGACGAGGAATATCTCCGGACGCGCGAGCAGGTCGCGGCCTGGTGCTTCCAGGAGCACCGGCACGTGGCTGGCAGGCCCCGACGCCGCGGCGGTACCGGCGAGCCGCCGCGCCCCGGCTGCCTCGAGCCCGCTGATCGAGGCCACGAGCCGGTCGCACCCGGCGGGGCCGAGCAGCACCTGCGGACCGATGGCGGCGAACCGTTCCGCGACGGCGGCGGTGAACGCCCGTCCGACTTCATCGCCCACGAGAAACACGACGCCCGGCTTCGTGCAGAACTGCCCCGCCGAGCCCGTCACGCTGGCGGTGAGTTCGTCGGCGATCGCCTCGCCTCGTTCTGCGATGGCGCCCGGCAGGATCACGACCGGATTCACGCTCCCCATCTCCACCCAGATCACGCGGCCCGCGGCGCTCGCCGCCCGAAAGAGTTTCTCACCGGCGCGCTGGCTGCCGGTGAAGCCGGTGGCGCCAACGCGAGGATCGGCAACGAGCCGTTCGCCGTCGGCCGGATCGAGTCCGTGGAGGAGCTGGACCGTCGCCGTGGGCAGGCCGGTCTCCTCCAGGGCCGCGAGGGCCTCCGCCGCGGCCAGCCTCGACACCGATGGATGCCCCTCGTGGGCCTTGGCGATCACGGGGTTACCCGCAGCGATCGCCGCGGCGAAGTCACCGCCAGTGACGGCGCCGTAGGCGAACGGGAAGTTGGCCGGCGGAAACACGACCACCGGACCGAGCCCGGACGCGGCGGCACGAATGTTCTTCGCGTGGTCGATCATCGCCATCCGCCACGTGCCCTCGCGGGCGGCGGCAGCGGCCTGCCGCAGCTGGTCGAGCGTCCGCGGCATCTCCACGTCGGCCAGCCGCGGCTTGACCGCCAGGCCGGTCTCCGCGTGGGCGACGGCCACAAGCTCGGTCGCCCGGGCCTCGATCCGGACGGCATACTGCTCGAGGAAGGCCGCGATCGCGGCGCCGGGAAGGCGGGCGAGTTCCCGTGCCGCGCCGGTCGCCGCGTCGAGCGCCGCATCCACGTCGCTCCAGCCACTCACCGGCCACTCGGCCTCGAACGTCGTGCCGGTCGCGGGGTCGATCGCCCGATAGGTGCGACGAGTCACGGCCGGTCGCCAGGCCCCGGCGACGAGGATCGGTTCGACGGCTGTCATCGGTGGGTCCCGGGGTTGGAAAACGTCTGCCCGCGTCGGGCTCGAAGTCTACCGGCCGACTCGCCTTGCGACCGCCACCGAAACACCGACAATGTCGACCACATTCCTGGGAGCACGCATGCGACACGCGCCGATCGACCCCGCCCTGTTCATCGCCAACCGCCGCCGCCTCGTGCAGCAGCTGCCCCCCGGGGCGGTCGCCATCCTCCATGCGGCCGACATCATGCCCACCAACGGCGACGGCACGCTCCGGCTCCATCCGGCCGGCGACCTCTTCTGGGCCAGCGGCATCGAGCAGGAGGAGAGCCTGCTCGTGCTCGCTCCTTCGGCGACCGACCCGGCGAACCGCGAAATCCTCTTCGTCCGGCAGCCGAGCGAGCACCTCGCCACCTGGGAGGGAGCGAAGCTCACGAAGGAGCGGGCCGCGCAGATCTCCGGCATCGCAAAAGTCCGCTGGACCTCCGACCTGCCGTCGTTACTCCATGGGCTGCTCTGCGAGTGCTCAGCGGTGTTTCTCAACGCCAACGAGCATGAACGGGCCGTGATCGAGGTCGAGAGCCGCGACGTGCGGATGGCGCGGGAACTCATCTCGCGGTATCCGCTCCACCGCTACGAGCGGCTCGCCCCACTCCTGCGAAAGCTGCGGGCCGTGAAATCACCGGCCGAAGTGGCGCTCATCCGCCGTGCGGCCGATATCACCGGCGCAGGACTCGAGCGCATGGTGGCGGCGCTGCGGCCCGGCGTGATGGAATACGAACTGGAGGCGGAACTCGCTGCCGAGTTCATTCGGCGCCGGGCCCGAATGGCCTACGAGCCGATCATCGGCTCCGGCCGCAATGCCTGCGTGCTCCACTACCTCGACAACGACCAGCCGTGCGACGAGGGCGAGCTGGTGCTGGTCGATGTCGGAGCGTCGTATGCCAACTATGCCAGCGACCTGACGCGGACGTATCCGGTGAACGGCCGCTTCACGCCACGCCAGCGGGCCGTCTACGACGCCGTGCTCAGGGTGCTGCGGTCGTCGATCGCCCGCACGACGGTGGGCACGAGACTCCGCGAGTGGAAGCGGGCCGCGCAGGTCGAGATGGCGGCGGAGCTCGTGAAGCTCGGCCTGATCACGGCCGACGACGCCGCGAAGGACTCTGCCGATGAGCCCGCCTGCCGGAGGTACTTCATGCACGGCCTCGGCCACTCGCTCGGCCTCGGCGTCCACGACATGTCCCCGGTCGACGGCCCACTCGAGGCCGGCTGGGTGATGACCGTCGAGCCCGGCATCTACATCCCCGAGGAGGGGCTCGCCGTGCGGCTGGAAAACGACGTGCTGGTGACCGAAAACGGGCCCGTCGACCTCACGAGCCACGTGGCGATCGAACCCGATGACATAGAACGGTTGATGGCCCGCCCACGGACCGGCGGCGGGCGGGTATGATGCCGCATCGAGTTTCCTCTGCAGGAGTCATCACCGTGCGCAGTCTTCTCGCTTTCGCGTTTTTCACCCTTCTCACCATGGAGTTCACCGTGGCCCAGGACGTTCCCCACCCGACGCTGCCCAAGGGGGCCGGCACGATCGACGCCGACGCGCCCAAGACGTTCACCACCACCCCCTCGGGGCTCCAGTACCGCGTGCTGCGGAAAGGGACCGGCGCGAATCCCAAGGCAACGAACCGCGTGAAGGTCCACTACCACGGCTGGCTCGACAACGAGAAGGTCTTCGACAGCTCCTACCAGCGCGGTGAATCGATCGACTTCGGCCTCAACCAGGTGATTCCCGGCTGGACCGAGGGAATGCAGCTTGTCGGCGAAGGCGGCATGATCGAGCTCGTGATTCCCAGCGACCTCGGCTACGGCAAGCGCGGCACTCCCGGCGGCCCGATCCCACCGGACGCCACGCTGCACTTCCTCGTCGAACTGCTCGACGTGAAGTAATACGGTTCACACTCGATCCTCGCGCAGCCGCCGTCCAAGCCCAACGCCGTGAGGCGTGGGGCGAACCACCACACGCGCGGCGTCCGGCGTGATTGGCACGCGGCCTTACGGCCGATCGGCTTTCACCTGCCATGCACTCGAGCGCGAGGATCAAGTGGGAGCCGTAGAAGAGCCCCTCGGCCTTGACGAGGGCGCGTCATCCGGGCCGAGCGGCCCAGGACGGCAAGCGCAACTACCCCGCACGTTGCACGAGTTCGTCCGCCGCTCGGCCTTCTTGAAGGCGGCGGGGTCGTGGCGACTCGGTCCGCCAGGGCACAAATCCTCAAGGCATCCGTGCATCTTCTCATGGACGGCGGTCGGAGAGGGCGGGATACTGAGGTTTTGCTCCCGGGGTCTTGCGGAAACCTTTTCGTCATGACAGCGTCTCCGCGTCGCGTCCGTACCGCCATCGTCGGCCTCGGCTTCGGAGCCGAGTTCATCCCGATCCACCAGCGGCATCCGCACGTCGAACTGGTCGCCATCTGCCAGCGGTCGAAAGACAAGCTCGACCAAGTCGGCAACGCCTCTGGCGTGGAGCGGCGCTACCAGAGCTATGCCGACGTGCTCAGGGACAAGGACGTG
>JBBAVQ010000003.1:7048-34188 GCA_040397625.1 Pirellulales bacterium
TGGCCCGGGTGATCCGCTCGCTCTTCGACACGGCACGGCAGTACCGCGAGAGTTTCGACGTCTACGGCTCCACGAAGAGCTTCGAGTGGCAACTCTGAGAGGGCGAGGAGCCGGTGCTCCACACCGCCAAGGTGCCGGAACCCGAGATCCCGAAACGGGTGCCCGTGCCAGACTTCGCCCACCTGCTCCCGGAGCCGATCCAGCGCTTCACGACCGGCGGTGTGTACGATGCCGACGACCACCAGCATCTTTCGTTCACGCAGGGAGGCGGCCACGGCGGCAGCCACCCCCACCTGGTGCACGAGTTCGTGTCGGCGCTCGTCGAGGGCCGCGACCCGTATCCCAACGCCCGGCAGAGTGCCAACTGGACCTGCACGGGACTACTCGCCCACGAGTCGGCCATGAAGGGGGGCGTGATCATGAAGCTCCCCGAGTGGTCGTTCTCGAGCTGAGAAAAATCGCGTCCATGCTTCGGCTTTCCTTTGTTGCCGCGATCGTCGTTGGCTGGCTCACGGTGTCCGCCGGAGCGGCCGACGCACCGCTCACGGTGCTGTTTCTCGGCGACCGAGGGCATCACAAGCCTGCCGAGCGGTTCGCCCAGCTCGAGCCGGTGCTGGCGACCCGCGGCATCGATCTGGTCTACACCGAGAACCTCGCCGATCTCGATCCCACGGTGCTCGGGGCCTACGACGCGCTGGTCGTCTACGCCAACATCGAGTCGATCACGCCGGCGCAGGAAGCGGCGATCGTGGATTACGTCCGGGGCGGCAAGGGGCTCGTGCCGTTGCACTCCGCAAGCTTCTGCTTCAAGAACTCACCGGTCTGGATCGACATGGTCGGGGCCCAGTTCCAGAAGCACGGCACGGGGGAGTTCTCCACGGTGATCGTGGCCCCCGAGCACCCCGTGATGAAGGGATTCGGCGGCTTCGCGAGCTGGGACGAGACCTACGTCCACACCAAGCACAACGAGCGGGGCCGGACGGTGCTCGAAGAGCGGAGGGAAGGTGACGACCGCGAACCCTGGACCTGGGTCCGCACCGAGGGCAATGGCCGCGTCTTCTACACCGCCTGGGGCCACGACCAGCGGACCTGGAGCAACCCCGGCTTTCACAACCTCGTCGAGCGGGGCATCCGCTTCGCGGCGGGCAGGGACCCTGCCGCCGCCGGCCCCTACGTCGCGCATCCCGAGATGACGACGTCACCAGAGGGCCTGAAGCCCTTCGAGTATCAGCCGGCCAAGGTGCCCTTCTACGTCCCCAAGGCCGAGTGGGGAAAGATGGGGCAGCCCCTTTCGGAGATGCAGAAGCCGCTCGATCCCGCCGAGTCGCAAAGGCACGCGATCACGCCGGTCGGGTTCACGATCGATGTCGTGGCCGCCGAGCCGCTGTTTCAGGCGAAGCCGCTCGCGTACACATTCGACCACGACGGCCGGCTCTTCGTCTCGGAGAGCGTCGATTACCCCAACGGCATCGTCCTTCCCGATGAGGGCCAGGGTCACGACCGGATCGTGCGCATCGACGACGCCAACGATGACGGCGCATTCGACACGCGGACGGTGTTCGCCGAGCCCCTCTCGATCTGCACAAGCATGCTCGCCCACGACGGCGGCCTGATCGTCACGCAAGCCCCGCATACGCTCTACCTCAAAGACACCGACGGCGACGGCCAGGCCGACGTCCGCGAGCAGCTGTTCACCGGCTGGGGCACCTATGACACCCACGCCGGCCCGAGCAACCTCACCTGGGGCCTCGACGGCTGGGTCTACGGCATCGTCGGCTACTCGGGCTTCAAAGGCACTGTCGGCGGCGAGAATCTGGAGTTCAAGCAGGGCTTCTTTCGGTTCAAGCCCGATGGCTCGAAGCTCGAGTTCCTCCGAAGCACCAACAACAACTCCTGGGGTTTCGGGTTCAGCGAGGAGGGCGTGCTCTTCGGCTCGACGGCCAACGGTAATCCGAGCGAGCAGATGCCGCTGGCCAACCGGGTGTACGAGCGCGTCCGCGGCTGGAATGCCACGACGCTCGGCGGTATCTCGGGCAGTCCGGCCATGGAGGTCGCGCCCAGAAAGGGCAGCCCCGACGGGCTGGCCCCGGTGCGTCAGGTTGATCATCACGGCCACTTCACGGCCGCGGCAGGCCACCGGCTCTACACCGCCCGGGCCTATCCCCGCGAGTACTGGAACCGCACCGCCTTCGTCTGCGAGCCGACCGGCCACGTCGTGGCCACGTTTGAGATCACGCCGAGCGGCGCCGCCTTCCGCAGCCGGATGGCCTGGAGTCTCGTGGCCAGCGACGACGAGTGGACCTCACCAATCCAGGCTGACGTCGGCCCCGACGGGCAGGTCTGGGTGATCGACTGGTACAACTTCATCGTCCAGCACAACCCGACGCCCGCCGGCTTTGAGAACGGCAAGGGCAACGCCTATGAGACGCCGCTCCGCGACAAGGTGCATGGCCGGCTCTGGCGGGTGGTGCACGACGCGACGAAAGACGCACCGTATCGCACGACGCTCGCCGGCGCGTCGCCAGACGATCTGGTGGCGGCACTTCGCGACCCGAACATGTTCTGGCGGACGCGGGCACAGCAAAAGCTCCTGGAGCGTGCAGCCGGAAGACCCGACGGCGGCCGCGACGTCGCGCCGGCGCTGGTGAAGCTCGTACAGGACGCCTCAGCCGACGCAATCGGCCTGAACCCCGCCGCCATCCATGCGATCTGGACGCTGAAGACCATGGGCGCGATCGACGGCGTGACGGCCGATGCCGCGGCGGTGGCCGCCGTGCACGGGGCGCTCACGCACTCCTCGGCGGGCGTGCGGATGAACGCGGTGCGGGCGCTCCCCCGCGATGCGGCGACGCTTGCCGCATTTCAGGCCGCGGGCGTGGCAGCCGATGCCGCGCCACTTGTGCGGCTCTGGCTGCTCGACGCGCTCGGCGAGTTTCCCGTGTCGCCAGAGGCGTCGACGCTCGTGCTCGACATCCTCGCCGACCCTCGCACCGGGGCCGACCCGGCGCTTGCCGATGCCGCCACGAGTGCTGCCGCCATTCACGCGGTCGGCGTTCTGCCTGCCCTGATCTCAGGACTGATGCAGGCAGCGGTCGAACAACCACGGCTCGCCGACGACGTCTCCCCGGCTCGGCTCACGCTCGTGGAGAGGGTCGCCGAGCACGTCGCCCGCGGTGGCGACGATGCAGCCGTGAGTTCGCTCGTGACACGACTCGCGACGGCGAAGGTCGAGACCGCCTCCGCCGCCCTCACCGGTCTGGCCCGCGGCTGGCCGAACGGCCGGACGATCGAGTTCGGTGCCACCGGCCGCGAGGCGCTCGCGAAGCTCGTCGACTCGCTGCCGCCGGCCGCCCAAGGCCAGCTGATCACGCTCGTGCAGCGGGCCGGGAGCGACGCCCTCGACTCTCAGATCGTGGGCGTGACGACCTCGCTCCTGGCCACGATCGACAAGGCCGACGCGGCGGATCGCGACCGCTCGGAGGCGGCGAAACGGCTGGTGCTCCTGCGGCCTGCCGACCTTGGCATCGTGACCACGCTGCTCGGCCGGATCAACGCTCGCACGTCGCCCGAGGTCGCCGCCGGCCTGCTGGCCGCGGTCGCCGAGTCGAACGCCAAGGGCACAGCCGATGCGATTCTCGACAAGGCAGGCACGCTTCCGCCGGCTGTCCGCGAAGCGGCCTTCCGCACGGCCGTCAACAACAAGGCTTGGACTCCCGTGCTCGTCGAGCGGCTCGAGCAGGGGAAGATCCGGCTCACCGACTTAGCCCTCGTGGAGCGGAACCGGCTCGCCGAGCTGCCCGACAAAAAGCTTCGCGAGCGGGCCAAGAAGCTGATCGCCTCTGGGGGCGGTCTGCCGAATGCCGACCGCCAGAAGGTGATCGACGAGGTGCTGCCGGTCGTCCTCGCCGGCGGCGACACTGTTCGCGGAAGGGCGGTGTTCAAGGAACACTGCGGCACGTGCCACACGCACTCCGGCGAAGGCGGCAAGGTCGGTCCGGAGTTGACCGGCATGTCGGTGCATCCCGCCAAGGAATTGCTGATCCACGTCCTCGACCCGAATCGCTCCGTCGAGGGCAACTACCGGGCCTACACGGTGGCCACCGACGACGGCCGTGTCGTCAATGGTCTCCTCGCCGGTGAGAGCAAGACGTCGATCGAACTGGTCGATGCCGAGGGCAAGCGGCACGTGGTCCAGCGGGACGAGATCGATGAGTTTGTACCCTCGACCAACTCGCTGATGCCGGTCGGATTTGAGAAGCAGATCCAGCCCCATGGACTGGCCGATCTGCTCGCCTTCCTCACCGCCCGGGGGAAGTACGTTCCACTCCCGCTCGACAAGGTAGCCACGGCGTCAAGCACGAAGGGCATGTTCTACGAGTCGAAGAGTGAGAAGGAGCGGCTCGTGTTTTCGGACTGGGGTCCGAAGCAGGCCGACGGCGTGCCATTCATCCTGATCGACCCGCGGGGCGACACCGTGCCCAACGTGGTGATGCTCAACGGGCCCGAGGGCTACCTGCCCCCGAAGATGCCAAAAAAGGTCTCCTTGCCGCTCGGCATGCCGGCCAAGGCGATCCACCTGCTGGGCGGTATCTCGGGCTGGGGCTGGCCTCATTCGGCAAAGGGAAGCGAGTCGATGCTTGTGCGGCTGACGTACGACGACGAAAGCCAGGAGGTGCATCCCCTCGTCAACGGCGAACAGATCTCCGACTACATCGCCCGCAACGACGTGCCGGGCAGCACGTTCGCCTTCGACCTCGGCGGCCGCCAGCTCCGCCACGTGGTGGTGGCGCCGAAGCAGGCGAAGCCGATCACCACGATCGAACTCGTGAAGGGGGGCGACAACACCGCCCCGATCGTGATGGCCGTCACCGTGGAGACGCCGTAAGTGGCCCCGAGTGATACGGACGATTCACGGCCGTGAAGCCACTTGAACGAAGGCCACAGGTTGAAAACCTGTGCTACGGAAGCAACGGCAAAGGTTGAAAACCTGTGCTCCGGAAGCAACGGCAAAGGTTGAAAACCTGTGCTCCGGAGGGCCTGCGTCAGCGAAACGTCGGGAGGGCGATCCGGCGCGACTTGGCGTGGATGGCAAGGGCCTCCTCGTACCGTTCGACGACAGCCCGGCGATCGGCTGCCGCCTTGGCGGCGGCCTCGTCCACAGGCTTGGCCTTCGGATCGTTGCCTCGTCCACGGCGGCCACGGCCGCCGTCCCGTGGCATCCGTGGCGGGTCGTCCGGGTCGGCCTGCGGGTTGAGGGCGATCATGAGCTCGCGGAGCGCCTTGAGGCGCTCAATCTCCTGGTCGAGTAGCTGCGGCTTCTCGGCAGCCGACGCCGTAAAGTAACGGTCGATCGCCTCCTGCCGCCGTCGCCGCCATTCCTCGCCCACCGCCTGCCAGAGCGTGAAGAGATCGTCGCGGGGCATCCGATCAACGCTCGTCACCACCTGGCGGATCGCCTGCTTGTCGGGCTTGCCGCCGTTGTCGAGCAGGCTCTTGGCGAGGGCCACCATCTCAGGCACCTGGGTGCTCTTTGGCCAGAACCACCAGATGGCGACGGCAGCGAGCACAGCCAGGAGGGCGGCGGCGAACGTCGCAGTCCGCGGCGTGGAGGGCTTCTGCTCCGCAGTGGAACGCGCCATGACGACGACCTCAGGAGGGCATTTCGACCACCACCTTGATCACACCGCTGGCGGGCGAGAGCAGACCGGGGAAGGCCGCGGGCAGCTCCGCGAATGAAAGACGGTGGGTGATCCAGGGACGGGTGTCGATCGTACCATCCTCGATCAGCCCGATGATCCGCGAAAAATCCGGCGACAAGGCGTTGCGACTCGCAAGAAGCGTCAGTTCCCGGCGATGCATCACGGGTGCGTGGGGGAACGTCACCTCCCCCTGGGTGATTCCTACGTAGACGAGCCGGCCGCCGAAGCTGCACAGGGCCAGTGCCGCCCCCATGCTCGCCGCGCTGCCGGTGGCATCCACCACGACCTCGCACATGCGGCCGTCCGTGAGCCGATTCACGGCGTCGAGATCGGCGGGCGTGCCCGTGGCGAGCACCGTATCGGCCACACCCATCGCCGTGCAGACAAAGTCGAGCCGCGACTGCGCCATGTCCATCACGATCACCCGGGCCCCGGCGACTTTGGCGAACTCGAGCGCCGAGAGCCCGATCGGCCCGGCGCCGATGATGAGGACTGTCTCGCCGGGCTTCGGGGCCGCACGATCGATCGCGTGGCAGCCGATCGCCAGCGTCTCCACCAGCGCATGCTGCTCGGGCGTGAGCCGCGGCGACGGGTGGAGCTTTCGAGCCGGCACGGTGAACAGCGGCCGCAGTCCACCGTCGCAGTGCACGCCGAGCGTCTGATGGCGCTCGCAGCAGTTGGTCAGCCCCCGCACGCAGGAGTGGCACGCCTGGCAGTTGATGTAGGGCTCGACACAGCACCAGTCGCCGGACCTCACGTTCGTCACGCCCGCACCGACCGCCACCACCTCGACACCGAGCTCGTGCCCCGGGATCCGCGGATAGCTGAAGAACGGCATCTTGCCGAGATAGCCGCCGTAGTCAGTGCCGCAGATGCCGACAGCGTGGACGCGGACCACGGCCTCACCCGCGCCGGGAGGCGGTGGCTCGGCGATGTCGATAAACCGAAACGCCTGCGGGCGTTCGAGCAGCAGGGCCTGCATGAAATCTCCTTCGCCGCCATGGCGGCGGCAACGTGTCACCGAAGTCCGTAAAACCTCGCCGCCGTATCGCCCCAGATCATCTGCTGTTCCGCGGCCGACAGCCTCGAAAAATAGTCTCGCGCGATCGCGGCCACGTCGGCGTATTCCCCGGCGAGCAGGCACACGGGCCAGTCGCTGCCGAACATCAGCCTCTCCGGTCCGAAGGCGTCGAGCACCACGTCGAGGTAGGGCGTGAAGTCGTCGGGCGTCCAGCCCTGTCGCGCCGCCTCCGTCACCATCCCCGACACCTTGCAGCAGACATTTTCATGGCGGGCGATCGCCCGGATCTCACGCTCCCAGGCTTCGATCTCGCCGAAGGCGATCCGTGGCTTCGCCAAATGATCCACCACAAACGGCTGCTCCGGCAGCAGACCCACAAGTTCGATCGCAGCGGGCAGCTGGTGTGGGTACAGCAGCAGGTCGTAGGTCAGGCCGTGCCGGTGAAGCTGCCGTAGGCCACGCACGAAGCTCTCGTCCAGAACAAACCGCGGATCGGGCTCGTCCTGGACGACATGCCGCACACCGACGAACGTCGGATTCGCCGCCAACACGCCAAGATCATCACCGACGCGGTCGCTTCGAAGATCGACCCAGCCGACCACGCCCTTCACCAGCGGGTGCGCCGCAGCCAGATCCAGCAGCCAGCGGCTTTCCTCGACGCTCTGCCGGGCCTGCACCGCCACGGAGCCATCAAGACCCTCGGCGGCCAGGAGCGGCGTTAGGTCGGGCGGCAGATAGTCTCGCGCCAGCCGCTCGAGGCCCTGGCCGATCCACGGATACTCGGCGGCCGAATAATCCCAGAAATGCTGATGAGCGTCGATGCGCATCGCGTTCAGTTGTTCTCCGCCAGGCCTTCGGGGTGGCCCACGTTCTTCACGGCCGCAAAGATCGCCTGCACGTCGCGGACGAGCTCCTCATCGAGCGGCTCCGCCGCCCACCGGGCCCACTCGCGGATGTTCGCCGGATTGGCGCTGCCCGCCACGGTGGTGGCGATGTCGGGGTTGGCGATCGAGAACTGCAGGGCGAGTTTCGCGATCGATGACCCACGGGCACGGCAGAGGTCGGCCGCCGTGCGGGCCGCGGCCTTCACCGCCTCAGGCTCCTTGAGCCAGTGGGGCAGCGGGGCGTCGGTGAGCAGGCGGGCGCTGAAAGGACCGGCGTTCATCACGCCGATGCCCCTTGCCTTCAGCCAGGGAACCGTCTCGTCGGCAAACCGCGTGTTCTGGAGCGTGTACTGGTTGTAGTTGAGCACGCAGTCCACGTCGGCCTGATCGCAGATGAACCGAAAGATCTTCTGCGGGTATCCACTGAAGCCGATGAACCTGACCTTGCCCTGCTCGCGGGCCTTCCGCAGCGCAGGCAGCGTCTCATCCACGATTTGCTGCATCGGCACGAACTCGATGTCGTGGCAGAGAATGATGTCGAGGTGGTCGGTGCCAAGCCGATGAAGTGACACATCCACGCTCTCGGCCACCCGCTTCGCCGAAAAATCAAAATGCTCGAGCGAATACCGGCCGAGCTTCGTGCAGAGGAGGTAGTCGTCTCGCGGAATCGACGTGAGAGCCACGCCCAGCAGCACCTCGCTCATGCCGCGGCCATAAAAGGGACTCGTGTCGATCAGGTTCAGGCCAGAGTCGAGCGCGGCCTTCACACTGCCGAGTGCCTCGTCGAGCGTGACCGAACGAAACTCCTGGCCGAGCGAACTCGCCCCAAAGGAGAGAATCGGCACCTGGAGGCCGGTGTGGCCGAGGGATCTGGTGGTGATCATGGTGACGTTGCGCGATTCAAAACGTGCGGCAGCCGACGGAGAGCAGCAGATTGGCCCACGGCTGGGTGTCGGCCGTCTGGATGGTGAGCACGTGGTCGTCCGAGGCGACGGCCGCGTAGAAATCCCACTTCACGATCGGGGCGAGCTCGCAGGGCGACGTGGCCGCGGCGAGGATCCGGCGGTATTCGGTCCACACCGGCGGGTCGCCAGGCGTCGCGGCCGCGTACGAGTCGGCCCGATCGACGCCCATCGTGAACACTTCGTCGACCTGCACGGCGGCGAGCACGGCGGCGAAGACCTGCGCCACCGTCGGCACACCGGGCACGAGCTGGAGCGACACAAGCTCCGCCCGCGGGCCCCGCTTGTTGACAGCGGGGTAGTTGCCGTCGGCGATCAGCACCTTCGAGTGGTGGCCCGACCGGGCAAGCACGCGAAGGATGTCGGGGTGGAGCAAGGGGCCGTTGAGCATCGACGAATCTCCTCTGTGTCAGGCCGTAAGATGCCGCCTGAGGCTCGCGATCGTGCGGGCCGCGGCCTCAGCCGGCGATGGCCACGGGAAAACCTCGGCCGACAGCCAGCCTTGATACCGAATTGCCCGTAGGGCCGCCACGATGGGCCCGGGGTCGGTGTGCCCAAACCCCATCGCGCGGCGGTTGGAGTCGGCCCAGTGAACGTGGCCCACCCGTGGCCCGCAGGCCGCGAGCGCCCCGGCGACGTCCTCCTCTTCGATGTTCATGTGAAACAGGTCGCAGAGGTTTTTTACCATGTCGAGATCATGAGCCTCGAGGAACGAGACCGCGTCCGCCTGACGGTTGAACAGATCGGTCTCGTAGCGATTGAGCGGCTCGTAGAGGAGCGGCTGGCCATGGCGAGCGGCGTGGGCTCCGAGTTCGCCGAGGGCGTCGGCCAGCATCACAAGGGCCGCCTCCCTGGAGACGTCGCCACTCGTCCGGCCCTGCATCGACCCGATGATCGCCGGCGCCCCAAGCTCACCCGCCGCATCGATGATCGAGGCGATGAATGCCCGTGCCCGGCGCCGCACGTCGTCGTCGGCATGGCAGAGACAAAGGCCGTGCTTCACCCAGCCGGCACCCGTGCCGATGGCGGCCAGTGCGAGGCCATGAGTCGCGAGCAGCGGCCGCACCGTCGCCGCCGCCACCTCGTCCGGCCCAGCTGGAAAAATCTCGACTCCGGCAAAGCCACATTCGGCGGCAACCCGGCATCCCGCCTCGAGGCCATCGTGCAACACAAACGGCCCGCGTCGCGCCTCCGGCACCAGGCAGACCGTGATCGCCGACTTCACGCCGACTTCCCTGCCGCCACAAACAGCGGCTTCAGATGGCGATCGTAGATGTTTTCGGTCACCTGCTTCGCCACCACGTCGCGGTTGGCCACCAGCAGGTCGGTGTATCGCTTCCCCTGCTTGGCCGCCACCTTGAACGACACGTGGACGAGTTGCCGCATGTGCGGATTGAACGCCGGATTCGCCGGCACGTGGCGGAGCGCGGCAGCCAGCTGCGGGCCGCTCCACGAAGCCACCTCGGCCGGCGGCGGCAGCTTCGCCCTGTCGATATCGATCACCGTGGCGTACGGGGCACAGAACTCATCGACGTGGCCGTAGGCGTAGGCATAGATTTCCTTGGCGAGCGCGAGGCCATCGCCCCCCGCCTCGGCGAGGCCGATCATCTCCTCGAGCCACGTCGTGCCGGCCGTCTTGAGATGCAGACCCGCACCAGTCCGCTCCACGATCCGGCGGATGATCGGGTAGAGCGAGAACTTGTCGCTGCCGCTGTGCACGGAAAGCTTGAGGTTTTTCGGCAGTCCATAGCGGTTGGCCGCGTAGGCCAGCACCGCCACGTCGTCGGAAAACTCCTTCTCGAAACCCGCGAGATCGCCGACGTAGTCCACGCCCTTGTTGAACCGGCCGGTGAACTTGGGCGCGATCGTCTGCAGTGGCACGCCCTCGTCAGCCAGGAGCGCGAGGATCACGAGGAGTTCCCGCGGCGTCTGTGCCGCGTCGGTCTCATCCATGCTCACCTCGATGGCCACGCCATCGCCACGCTTCGCGCGGATGTGGCGGAAGATCTCACCGGCCTCCCGGCAGGCCAGCAGGTAGCAGCGGGCCACGGTGCCGGACGTCTCCGCCGAGAGCGGCACCGGGGCGGCGATGCCCGGGATCGTGAGCGGGGCAGTGAGCTCCGGATGCTTGGCGAGAAACGCGGCCACGTCGGCCTCGGCCGCCGGCTTGCCGATCGAGTCGGCCACGTCGATCGTGAAGAAGTCGCTCGAGTCGAGGAACCGATCGACCGTCTCGAGGCGGATGTGGTCGGCGTCGACGAACCACGGATGGGGCCACTTCCGACCCGCGACGGCGGCGATCGCCGCTGCCCGAACGCTCGCCGGCTCGCTGCCGATGAAGGTGTGTTCGCGGTTCGACTTGTTCCAGACCGGCGAAACCACGACGCCGTCGGCAGCGAGCCGCTCGAAGGCAGCAAGCTGGGCCTCGGCCTGGTGAGCGAACCGGTCGCCGACGCCAAACGTGAATCGTGGGAGGGTGAGCATGCGGAGAGAATACCGCGGCCGACGCGCGCGTGATACCGTCCTGCGCAACAGGATCGACTTCCGTTTTCTGCGAACGCCAGCATGCAGTGCAGTCGATCCCAAACGGCCAAACCCGGCTGCGGGACGGGGCGATTCGGCGCGCCTCTCTGCCACCTCCGGCAGCTCACCCGAAACGGTGTCACCCGTCCGTGGGATTCGCCGGCGTCGGTAGGAGCAATTGCCAGAACTCGAGGTCGAGCCAGCGGCCGAACTTGAAGCCCGCCTCGCGAACCGTGCCGCAGCAGCGGAAGCCGAGCGAACTATGCAGGGCCACGCTCGCCACGTTCGTGGCGTCGATGCCGGCGATGATCATGTGGATGTCTCGCTTCTTCGCCGCGACGATCAGCGCCTGGAGAAGCTGCCGCCCGACACCCTCGCCACGATAGCGCTCGTCCACGTAGACCGAATGCTCGATCGAATACTTGTAGGCCGCCCGCGGCCGGAACGGGCCCCAGGTGGCGAAGCCAGCGAGAACGCCCGGCTCCCATTCGATGCCCAGCACCGGTATGCCCAACCGTTCCCGGTCCGCAAACCACTCGCGCATCACCTCGTCGGTCCGCGGGGCGTATTCGTAGAGCGAGGTCGAGTTGAGGATGGCGTCGTTGTAGATCGCCTGGATCGCCGGCAGGTGGGCGGTGGTGCAGGCGATCACATCGCGGCGCGGCGGGGCGGGCTTCTTGCGGGGCATCGGCGGCTACCGTCGGGAGGGTGAGGACGCAGCAGGCGGCGGGGTGAGCAGCGAGACCACGACGAGGACGAGGAAGCCCAGCGGGATCGTCACCAGACCTGGCTGGCTGAACGGGGTGAGGGCCATGTCCCGCGACAATCCGTAGACCTTCTCGAAGGTGTCGGCCGACAGGAGGATCCAGGCCAGCGAGGACAGCATACCCACCGTGACGGCCGCGATGATTCCCTGTCGCGTCGTCCGCGGCCAGAACAGCAGCATGACGAGGGCCGGCAGGTTGGCGCTGGCTGCGATGTTGAACGCCCAGCCGACAAGAAAGCTCACGTTGAAGTTGCGAAACAGGATCCCCAGGACCATCGCCACGATCCCGAGGCCGACGGCCGCCAGTTTGCCGACGCGGATCTTCTCGTGGTCGTTCATCTGCACGCCAAAGACGTTCTCCACGAGGTCGTGGGCCACCGCTCCGCTGCCGGCCATGATCAGGCCGCTGACGGTACCGAGAACGGTCGTGAACGCGATCGCCGAGATCACGGCGAACAGCGTGTCGCTGAAGCTCTTCGCGAGGAGCGGCGCCGCCATGTTGGTGTCGGTGGGGTCGAGGGCGCCCGAAGTCATCGCGCCGAGACCGAGGAACAGCGTGAGCACATAGAACACGCCGATCGCGGCGATGCCCACGACCGTGCTCTTCCTGGCCGCGGCGGCGTCCTTGACGGTGTAGTAGCGAATCAGGATGTGCGGCAGCGACGCGGTGCCGCAGAACAGGGCGAGCATCAGGCTCGCAAAGTCGAGTCGGTCGGCGAGTTTGCCGGTCGTGAGCCCCTTGAAGTATCCACCAGGCTTCAGCAGGTCGGTGCCCCGCTTCTCGACGGGCGAATAGGTGGTGTGCGATCCGTCGGCGTCGGCATGTTTCTTGCCCGCCCAGGTGACGATCATCGAGTCTTCGAGTGCCGAGAGGTAGGCGAGCGGCCCGAGCGGGCCGGTGGTCCGCGCGTTGCCAAACCGCTCGGGCAGCCGGCGGATCGT
Organism: Pirellulales bacterium; assembly: GCA_040397625.1. Taxonomy (GTDB): domain Bacteria; phylum Planctomycetota; class Planctomycetia; order Pirellulales; family UBA1268; genus QWPN01. The sequence continues at coordinate 19,846 of JBBAVQ010000003.1, forward strand.
GCCCACCGGCCGTAGGTCGTGGTCCTTCGACTGCGGCACGCCGTCCACGAGCACCGTCCCATCGGGCTTCACCGTCTTCACCTGTGAGGCGAGATTCTCCTCGCCAGGGCGACCGGCGTTGACGGCCAGACCGCGGCCGAGGATTAGCGCCGTGAGCACGCCGCAGAAGAAGACGAGCAGCGACCCCTTGATGAACTGCACCCAGGTGGTCGAGACCATGCCCGCCGTGACCACGATGAGCGTCACCGTCACACCCACGAGGATCACGCCCGCCTCGTGGGGGAGCCCCAACAGCGGCTTGATCAGCGACCCCGCCCCGACCATCTGCGGGATCAGGTAGAAGATGCTCACCACCAACGTCGAAATCGCCACGGCAAGCTTGATGCCTCGGCTGTTGAACCGGCTGTCCAGAGCGTCGGCAAACGTGAACGTGCCGAGGGCCTTGATCGGCTCGGCGATCACGAACAGCGCCACGATCCAGCCCGCCAGGAAACCGATCGAGTAGAGAAAGCCGTCGTAGCCGGAGAAAGCGATCATCCCGCAGATGCCGAGAAACGATGCGGCCGAAAGATAGTCGCCGGCGAAGGCGATCCCATTGACGAACCAGTGGATCTGGCCGTGGGCGGCGTAGTAGCCGCTGGCTGACTGCCCCTTGCGGCCGAGCCAAAACGACAGGCCGAGCACGCCGAGCACGAAGGCGGCGAAGATGGCGACGGCGACGAACGAGGTCTGGTGGATCATGTGACGGCGGCTCTCAGCGTCGAGACCTGAGGATCATGTAGGCGACGGCGAGGGCGAAGGCCGCGGCGATCAGCCCCATGCCGTAGACGATCGCGAGGTTCACACCGCCGAACGGCCGCAGGGAGAGCAGGTCGGGCCGCACGAGCACCAGTGCCATGAAGCCGCCGTAGAGGGCCACGTAGACCCAAAACAGGGCCAGGCCGACCGGGCTCGCGGCCGTGCCGTCACCAACCTGCCGAGGATCGTGCTTCGCCGCCATCGTGCCCCCTTGCTCAGATTCCGTTGGTGGCCCGCGCGGACCAACGCCGCAAGAATACCCGCTGACCGGCGCGACGTGGTCAGTCTGCGGGCTTTTTCCTCAGCTGTTTCGGTGGCGCCGCAGCAGCCGGCTCATCGACGACCGAATAGAGAAACACCGGCTTCTCGACGGTTCCCGCTGGGCGGCGACCCGGGGCCCGCGGGCCGCAAAGTTCGGCCGCCATCCGCTCGGCAAGGCCACGGAGCCGGGCGACGATGCCGGGATGCTCAGTCGAGACGTCGGTCGTCTCGCCGATGTCGGCTTCGAGATCGTAGAGCCGCGGCTGTGCCAGCGAGGCCTCGACGGCAGCGCTCCCTGCGGCAGTGCCATTCGGCTGCGGCACGATCGCGAGTTTCCAGCGGCCATCGCGAACCGCCTGGAGTTCCTGCCCCTTGAAGTAGTAGTGGGCCTCGCGGACCGGTTCGTGACTCGTCCCCAGCAGCAGGCCCGAGATGTCCCGGCCGTCGATCGCGGGGACGGCGGCCACCTCGCCGTCCGCAAGGCGAACAAACGTTGGCAAAAGATCGATCGTGCCGGCAAATGCGTCGCACGTGCTGCCGGCGGGCACCCGCCCCGGCCACCAGGCAATCGTCGGCACCCGAACGCCTCCTTCCCAGGTGCTCGCCTTCGCGCCACGGAGTGCACCGGCCGAACCGCCATCCTTGCCCATCACGGCCCAGGGACCGTTGTCGCTGGTGAAGATCACGAGCGTGTCGTCGTCGAGCCCCTCGTCCCGGAGCGTGTCGAGAATCCTGCCCATGCTCCAGTCGACTTCCTCGACCCAATCGCCGAACCTGCCGTTGCCGCTTTTTCCCTGAAATTGTTCGCCGGGCGCGAGCGGCACGTGCACCGCCGTGTGGGGAACGTAGAGGAAAAACGGCCGTGGCTCCGACTGGGCCTTCGACTCACGAATGAAGGCCACGGCCTCGTTGGTGCACCGCTCCACGATCGTGCCCTGCATCTCCTGGGTGAGCAGTTCGACAACGCGATCGTCGCGGACAAGCGGCACCACCCGCTCGCCGGTTTCCGCAGATTTCTTCTGCATGTCATTGGAGTACGGAATGCCGAGGTAGCGGTCGAAACCCTGTCGGCAGGGTAGAAACTCCGGCTGGTCGCCAAGGTGCCACTTGCCGAAGCAGGCAGTCGCATAGCCGAGCGCCTTGAGCCGCTCGGCGATCGTGACCTCCGCGGGGTTCAGGCCATTCCTTCCGGCTGGAAAGAACACGGCCGGTACCGAGACCCGCACCCCATAGCAGCCGGTGAGCAACTGCGCCCGCGACACGGAACAGACCGGCGCGGCGTAGAAACTCGTGAGCTTCATGCCCTCGCGGGCCATCCGGTCGAGGTGCGGAGTCTTCTGCTTCGTGGCGCCGAACGGCCCGATGTCGCCGTAGCCCAGGTCGTCGATGAGCACGACCACCACGTTCGGCGGCCGTCCTGTGCCGCGAGTTGCCGGCGGATTGCCGGCGGCCGCATCGGCGAACGGGAGCGGCCAGTCGGGGTGCGGCACATGCTCGCGGTCGAGGATCGCCCGCATGCGTTCGGCCACCGCGGGGTTTCGGCCTGCGACGTTCGTCGTCTCCGACGGATCGGCGGCCAGGTCGTAGAGTTCCATCGGCCCTGGCTCGGCAGGCTTCTGCGGACCCACGGCCCGGCGGATCGCCTTCCATCGGCCGTCCACCGCCGCCTGCCACCTGCCCTCGGTGAGCTCACGGTAGAGCGTCCGCTCCTTCGGCGGCTCAGCCTCTCCACGAAGCATCGCGGCGAGACTCGTGCCATCACCACCCGCCGGAATCTGCTCGGCCAGGCCCGCGAGGTCGAGGAGCGTCGGCAGCCAGTCTTCGAAGCCGGTGGGTGAATCGATCACGTGGCCGGCAGCGATTCGGCCAGGCCAGATGGCGACCGTCGGCACCCTGAGGCCGCCCTCGTAAGGCGAACCCTTCCAGTCGCGCAACGTGCCGTTGCTTGCAAGTCGCTGCGTGTCGAGGCCGCCGGTTCCCGGCATCGTGGCCCCGTTGTCGCTCGAGAACACGAAGATCGTGTCGTCGGCGAGATTCAACTCGTCGAGGAGTTTCACGATCCGGCCCACCTCGCGATCCAGCCGCGTGACCATCGCCGCGTAGGTCGCCAGCGGTCGGCGGCATGGGACGTAGCCCCGGCCTCCAAGATATGGCTGCTCGTCGCCGAAGTGATCGTAGTAGCCGGCCAGCGACGGCTCGTCGGCGGGCACCTGGAGCGCCAGGTGTGGGACTGTCGTGGGCACGTACAGGAAGAACGGCCTCGCGGCATTGGCCCGCACGAACGCCAGTTGCCGCTCGGCGATCAGGTCGGCCGAGTAGGCCGTTCCCAAGAAGCTCGCGAAGGCAGCGTCGGCGGGGGGCTGGTCGGCCGGAATCGTTCCGCCTCGCGGCACAGGCGGGTTGTCGATCTCAACCCGCTCCCGGTCGCTCCAGAGATGCTGCGGATAGTAGCTGTGGGCCTCCCGCTGGCAGTTGTAGCCGAAGAACCTCTCGAATCCGCAGGCCAGCGGCTCCGATGGGCTCCCTGGAGCGCCAAGACCCCACTTGCCGAAGCAGCCCGTCGCATAACCCGCATCCCGCAGGAGCGACGCGAGTGTCGCGGTGCCGGCCGGCATGGACGCCTGCCCCTCCGGCTTCGCTTCGCGATTCGAACGAACGACGGCATGACCCGGATGCCTGCCCGTGAGCAGCACACAGCGACTCGGGGCGCACACCGCACTGCCCGCCCAGTGCCGGGAGAGCCGCGTGCCGCGGGCGAACAGGGCATCGATCTCGGGGGTCTTGATATCCCGAGAGCCCAGGCAGGAGAGGTCGCCGCTGCCGAGGTCGTCGCAGAGAAAAAAGACGATGTTGGGCCGACGCGATGGCGGGCTTGCGGCGGCGGCGGTGACAGCCGGCTCGAAATATCCCGGAACGGCCACGCCGAGTGCCAGCACGGCAAGGATCAAACCCACTCGCATCATCATCGCCTCCACCTGATCCAAAGATCCTATCAGGAGCATCCGCTCCTGAACGCCCTGCCGAGATGAGTCGGGGCTGCGCCAACCGGGTCATGAGTGGCGGATATCACCTTCATGCTTCCGGGAGGATCCGGCGACATCCGAGGAGGCCACGTCAGTCACGCGGCGCGAGGACATCGCACAGATAATCCTTCACGGCGATGTGCCGGGGCTTCGACCCCGGATAGGCCAGCTCACACTCAACGCCGACCGCGTCGAGCCGCTCCTTGAGCTTCGCGCCGAAGTTGGCCGAGTGTGTCGGGTCCTTCGCTGGCTTGCCCAGATCTGGCGGCGACGCGTAGACGAGATACACCGGCGGATCATCGGCCGAGACCAGCGCATAGGGCGAATAGACCGCGATCTCGGGCAGGAGCCTGCTGCGGGCTGCGAGAAACTCGGCGAACGCGTCGGTGACCCCGTCGCGGCCGTCGATGATCCCGAAGGCGTGGCCGCCGTAGGTGCTGTTCGGCGTCCATTCGCGCATCTGCTCCGGATCGAGCGACGTTTGGGCGCCGATCACCGCGGCCGTCATGAGCCGCGTCGATTCGCGGGCCACGGGGTCGGCGCTGGCCGGATCGGCCATGTCGTCGTGAAACGCGAGCCAGAGGCTCGAGCATGCCCCGGCCGAACTCCCGCAGGCGGCGATCCGCCGGGGATCAACGTGCCACTCGGCAGCTCTTGACCGCACCTTCTGCAAGGCCCTCGCCGCATCAGTCAGCGGCGCCTTCACGGGCGGGTGAATGCCTTCGGCCATCGCCTCCTCGATGAACCGGTACTCGATCGAGGCGACCGAGATGCCCTGATCGATCATCGCCGGCAACACCTCGCCGAGCTTGGTGAATCGGTCGCCCTTCCGCCAGCCACCACCATGAATAAAGAAGACGAGCGGCGCGGGTCGTGCGGCGGTGGCACCAGGGGCGAGCCAGACGTGCAGCACCTGCTTCGGATGCGGGCCGTAGGCCACATCGGCGAACGTCGGGGGCGGAAACTGCTCCGCCGGGGTTTCTTTCTTCCCCGCTGCCTTTCGCATCGTGCCGGCGGACTTCTTGCCAGCGGACTTCCTGACCGCGGGCGTCTTCACAGAAGTCGATTCCTGCTGGCGGCGATACGCGGCCTTGAACGGGTTTTCCGCAGGACCATCAACGTCTTCGTTGACCAGATCGCCCTGCACACCCGCCCACCAGCGGTCGTAGAACTCGGCGAGGCGGCGGACGATGTCCGGGTGGGCGGCGGCGACGTCCTGCGACTCCCCCGGATCCGCGGCGACATCGTAGAGTTCCCAGCCGTCGGGACGGTTGGCCACGTTGACGAAGCTCCAACGGCCTTCGCGAACGCGGACGTGGTCGAACTGGCTCGCCGCCGCCTGCCCACGCTTCCAGCGGCCCTGGTGCGTCACGAGCGGCCGATCAGGCCACGCGGCAGTCGCATCTCGCAGCAGCGGCACCAGACTGCGACCCTCGAGCTTCGCTGCGACCTGCGGCGGAATCTCGGCGCCGGCGATCTCGCAGAGCGTCGGCAGCACGTCGAGGTGGGCGGTCACCGCCGGCACATCGACGCCCTCGGGCAACGATCCCGTCCACCGCCAGAACGACGGCACTCTCGTGCCTCCCCGCCAGACGGTGCCCTTCGCCCCGCGCATCCCGGCGTTGAAAACACTCGAACCGTTGGCCGTGCCGTTATCGGTCGTGAACACCACGAGCGTCTCCCCGGCCATGCCGAGCCGATCAACTTCGGCGAGCAGCCGGCCGACGTTCGTGTCGATGTTCTCGATCATGCCGTAGAACTTCGCGATCTGTTCCCGCTGCTTCGGCTGGCCCGCGGCCGCCTTCTCGAGCACGTCGAGGTACGCCCCATCCGAGCCTGCCGGGCAGTCGAGCGGCGCGTGCGGGGCGTTGGGCGTGATCATGCAGAAGAACGGGGTTTCGTTCTTCCTACAGCCGCGCATCCAGGCGAGCGCCTCGTCGAAGAAGACGTCGGTGCAGTAGCCCGTCGTCGCCACGAACTTTCCATCGCTGCGAATCACGGGATCGACGTACCGGTTGCCCTCAACGTCACCGCAGCTGCCTGGATACGTCTGGCCGATGCCTCCCGCGCCGTGGATGAACGAGCGGTCGAAGCCGCGGCGGCCAGGCTGATAGGCGTCTTCATCGCCGAGGTGCCACTTGCCGAAGATGCCGGTGGTGTAGCCCGCCGATTTCAACAACTGCGGCAGCGTGGCAGCGGAGAGCGCCAGCCGCTCCCGCTCCAAGATCGTGTGGGTGACGCCCGAGCGAAACTCGTGCCGCCCGGTGAGCAACGCCGCCCGCGTCGGGGCACACGTGGGGCTCGCATGAAACTCGGTGAGCCGTACGCTCTCCCGGTGCAGCCGATCGAGGTTCGGCGTCTTGATCACCGGATTGCCGTGGGCGGCGATGTCGCCGTAACCCTGGTCGTCGGTCATCACATAGATGATGTTCGGCCGTCGAGGCCAAGCCGATGCCGTGGCCTGTGGCTTTGCCGAATCTTCAGGCGCCGAAAGCGCGCGGCACTCGTCGGCAATCCGGTTCCACTCGGCCTCGAGCGCTGCAACCTTCCCGGGCTCGGACGCCGCGAGGTCGGTCGTCTCGCAACGGTCGGCCACGAGGTCGTAGAGCTCCCATGGCTCTTGCTTCGTCGCCACGAGCTTCATGTGGCCCACGCGAACCGCGCGGTTGCCCTCGTGGCACCACCAAAGGGCGTCGTGGGCCGGCGGTGCCGAGGCATCCGCGAGCGAGCCCGCAAAACTACGGCCATGCGGCGGCGGCACCGCGCTGCCATCGAGCTTTTTTGGGAGTCCCACGCCCGCAAGTTCCAGCACCGTGGGCACGACGTCCACGACGTGAACCGGCTGCGTGCGGAGCTGACCGCCAACGGAAATCCCGCGGGGCCAGTGGACGATCCAGGGCGTGGCGATGCCCCCCTCGTGGACCCAGGTCTTGTGCCGCCGAAACGGCGCGTTGCAGCAGCTCGACCAGCCCGGCCCGAGGCACAGAAACGTTTTTCGCGACCCCGCCGGCGCCACCGGATCGTGCCCCTCCCCACGAACCATGATCTCGGCCGAGGCACCATTGTCGCTGAGAAACAGGATCAGCGTGTCGTCGATCGCCTGCATCGCGTCGAGCTGGACGAGAATCCTACCGACCTCGTGATCCATCGCCTCGACCATTGCGGCGTGGATCGCCATCTTCGCGGCCTGAAACTCCCGCTGCTCGGGTGTGAGCGTCTCCCACGGCAGGGGTCGATCGACCTCGCCGGGGCCGAGCGCCTTGAAGGCGTCGGGAAACGAATAGGGAGGGCCGACATCCCGCTCGATTGCGGCCGGCGGCGTCGTGACGATGCCGAGGTCCTTTAGCCGCGCCACGCGGGCCTGCCGCAGATCATCCCAGCCAGCGTGGTAGCGATCGCGATACTTCGCGATCAGATCGACAGGCGCCTGGAGCGGGAAGTGGGGCGCCGTGAAGGCGACATAGTGAAAGAAGGGGCTTCGGGCGTGATCCCGCGCGTGCTCGGCAAGGCAAGCCACGGCATGGTCGCCGATCGCGGTCGTAGCATAGAAGTTGTCCGCTCTGCTCGCCGGTGGCGTGCCCGCCGCGCCCGCGGAATCGAAGTAGTTACTCTGCGCGATGGCTTTGATGTCGAGCGACCGATGAAAGCCCTGGCCCAGCGGATCGCCGTCGACGTGCCATTTTCCCGAGTGGTAGGCGCGGTAGCCGGCCGGCGCCAGCAAGGCGGGAAGAAGCCGGGCCCAGGCGGGCCGCGCGAACTTCACGCCGCCCTCGCCCCCCGGCAGCGCGTCGCGGCGGATGGCCTGCGCGTAGTAGCCCGTCAGGAGAGCCGCCCGCGTGGGCCAGCAACGGGCGGTGTTGTAAGCGTTCGTGTAGCGGAGCCCTCCCGACGCAAGCCGGTCGAGGTTCGGTGTGTCGATCTCGCCCCCGTGGCAGCCGAGGTCGGAGAAGCCGAGGTCGTCGGCCAGGATCACGACGACATTCGGCGGCGCAGCCGTCACTGAGCCTGTGACCGCCGCCATGGCAACCAGACCGGCAACAACTCCTGACCACAGGCCTCGCATGAAACACTCCGTCAGGTCGTCCGGCCCAGAATCGATGCCGTAATCCGTTCCGCTACGGCTTCTCGATCTCGGCGACCACCTTCGCGTAGGCCGCCGCACGATCCTCCGGCTTCATGCCCCGCAGTTCGAGAAGCATGGGCCGCAGGCCGGTCGCCCAGGAGGCGTCCTTCGCGATCTTCGCGTCGGCCTTCGCCCGTACGGTGTCTGCGTCCGTGCCACCGGCCGCCGCGGCTGCTGCGATCACGCTTCGCAGATACTCCGCCGCCTGCACGTCGGGATTCGGCGCTGTCGCCGCGTCGAAGCGGCCGAGTGCCCAGGCGATCCCCTCGACCATGTGCTTCTGGAACATCGGCTCCTTCCAGGTCGCGTCGTTGTGGCCGAAGTTCGTGGAGAACACGCGGCCCTTCCCGTAATCGCGAACCCATGACACCGGCACGTGCCACGGCTCCTTCGGATTGCTCGCCTGCATGTCGAGGCTCACGAGCACGCGGAGGTTCTCCGGCTTGTACCGCATGTCGTACTGGTAGATCTCGTCCTGCCAGCGGAACCGCTCCGGAAACATCGCCGCCACGCGGTGACCGGGCTCATGCACCACGAACGCATGCTCGCCACCGGAGCCCCACGGGTGGCCGGCGAAGTGCCCGCCGATCATCTCGCAGTAGGCGTCGGAACTCTTGAACGTGTCGGTGGCAGCATGGAACCCGATGAACGCCTTGCCCGTCTTGATCCACTCGAGAAAGGCCGTGAGGTCGGGCACCGGCAGTTCGCCCGTCGTGCTCAAGAAGATCACGCCATCGAAGTTGCGGAGCGACTCCACGGAAAAGAGCTTCGCAAACTCCTTCGACAGCCCCGCCTGCCAGGCTTCGTCGTCGCGGCGAAACTGCTCCTGCTCGGCCTGGAACGCCACCTCCTGCTTCTTCCAGTCGTCGTCCGACACATCCTTGCCGCGCTTTGGGGCCTTGGGCTGCGGTGCCCGGCCCGGCGGCAGCCGCAGGAAGTCGCAGTGAAAGAGGCCTGTCGAGCGGCCGAGTTCTTCGAGGATCGGCTCCGCCGTGCCGATCGACGCATGCCGGAAGCCGGTGGTGACGCTCACCACCAGCAGCCGCGCCGGCTTTGCATCCCCGGCGCGAGCCGCCACGTCGCCACGAGCCGTAACGTCGCCGAGCACCGCCACGACCGCCATCCAGGTCGCCGCCAGAATCCAACGCGATCCACGCATCACTTGTCTCCGATGCACCACAGGGAATCGTGCGTCCGCAGGAAGATTCTCCCGTCCACGCAGACGGGCGTCGCTACGGTCATCTCCTCGACACTGCCGCCACCGACGATCTCGGGAACTCCGCCCTGGCCCGCCGGCCAGCCCAACACGCTCGCCGCGCCGTCCTCGCGGACGACGACCACGCGACCATCCACGAACACCGGCGACGCGCTGTAGGCGCTGCGATTCTTGGGAAGTTCCTTCCGCCAGATCGTCTTGCCCGTGGGGGCATCGAGTCCCTCGACGACTCCCTTGTCGCCGCAGACGACGATTCGTCCGTCCTTGACCGCGGGCGTCGGCACGTCGGAACCGACGTCCTTGCGAGCCCAGGCCACGTGACTGTTCGAGACGTCGCCCGATCCGCCGCGGCGGATCGCCGTGATCGTGCCGCCGCGGGCATAGGGCGCAATCACAAGGTCACCGGCAAGCACCGGCGAGGCGATCGAGCGGAAGAAGCCGTTGGCCTCGGGATTGAGCCCGCCGACCCGCCAGAGTTCCCTGCCGTTCGCCGCGTCGTGGGCTGTGACGTGATCGGCGCCAAGCACAAACAGCACCTCGGCAGGCTCACCCTTGGCGGGGTCGCCGGCGGTGACGAGCGGCGTCGAATAGCTCTGGGCCGCCTCCTCGGGGGCAGGCACGTCGCGGTCGTACTTCCAGAGTAGGTCGCCCGTCACACGATCGAAGGCGGCGAGATAGGAGGGCCCCGTCTGCATCACGGCGATGACGACGGCGTTGCTCGTGAGCACGGGGGAGGTGCCGAGATCCCACCAGAGCGTGTCTTCGCCGAAACGCTGCTGGAGGTTCGTCCGCCACCGCTCCGCGCCCGTCGTCAGGTCGAGACAGGCGAGTTCACCGCTCTTGAAATAAACCCACACGAGTTCGCCGTCGGTGACGGGCGACGAGTTCGCACCGGTCGCCTTCTTGTGCTTGCCGGCGCGGGCCTCGCCGAGCGTCTTTCTCCAGAACTCCTTGCCGCCACGATCGAGGCAGATCACGGCGTCCTTGTCGTCGATCGTGCAGGTGACGACAAGCCGCTCGCCCCAGACCGCCGGTGTGCTGGCACCGAGCCCCGGCAGCGTCACCCGCCAGAGCACGTGCTTCGCCGGGCCCCACTCGGATACATAGCCGCCGCCCGCTGCCGCGCCGTCGAGCGCGGGCCCGCGCCAGTTGGGCCAGTTGTCGGCGACGGCCGTGACCGTCGTCGCCATCATCAGTCCCACGACCAAAGCCCATCCGCTCGATCGCTGCATCGACATGGCTCCTCGTCGTCTCCTGGTCCGCTTCACACCTGATGCGCGGACCATCCCCATCGCTCACGCGATTGGGCTTGCTGATCCGGAGCGCGTATCCGCGTCAGCGGTACGGCTGAGGCTCATGCATCACAGTCTACCCGGATGCCGCCGCGGGTTTTCGCTTCGACGGCAGGCCGTTGGGTCCGAACGGTTCCACCGGATCGGGATTCGGCGTGGGCATGGCGGCCTCGACCTCCTGCCGCCAGGCCTCGAGTCGAGACCGCAGCTCGGCGGCGCGCTGCGGCCGTTCGGCCGCGAGATCCCGCTGCTCCCCCTCGTCGGCGGCAAGGTCGAAGAGTTCCACCCGCCCGTCCTCGAAATACTCGATGAGCTTCTCACGACGGCCGACCGGCGAGTCGCCGGCGAGCAGCGCCGCGGCGGGCCGCCCCCCCTGATTGGAATAGTGCGGGTAGTGCCAGACGAGGTCGCGGACGGGAATCGCTCCGGCTCCCGAAAGGAGCGGCCGCAGGCTCGTGCCGTCGAGCATCTCGCCGGCCGGGGGCGGGCAGTCTCCGAGATCGATGAGCGTCGCAGCGAGGTCGAGCGTGGTCACCGGCACGTCGCACCGGGAACCCGGCTTCACGGTGCCGGGCCAGCGGACGAGAAGCGGCACGCGGAGCCCCCCCTCATAGAGATAGCCCTTGCCGGCGCGGAGCGGCAGGTTCGAGGTCGGCGCACCCTCGGCCGTCGAGAGGCCGCCGTTGTCACTGGTGAACATGACGAGCGTGTCGTCGATGAGATCCTGCTCCTCGAGAGCTGCGAGCACGGTCGAAACCGCCTCGTCCATTTCCTGGATCATGGCCGCATAGACTGGATGATCCTGCACCGCGCGGGCCGTGCGGTCGCCCTCGGGAACCTCCCGGGGATCGGAAGAGCGCTGCGTCTCGGCGCGGCGCCGCTCCTCGGTGACGAGATTGGCAGTGGACCGCAGCGGAACGTGCACGGAGTGCAGGGGCAGATAGCAGAAAAAGGGGCGGCCACGATTGGCGGCGATGAACGCCGTCGCCTGTCGGGCAATCGCGCGGGCGTGGTGCGGATCGTCGTCGGGACCCTGCGCCGGGTTGACGTCGATCGAGCCGGTGACATCGAACCCGTGCGCTGGCACATCCGCCGGCGGCCCGAGATGCCACTTGCCAAACACCCCGGTGGCGTAGCCCACCGCCTGGAGCCGCTCCGCGACCGTGATCTCGACGGCGGGCAGTGCCCGGAGGTAGTTGGGCTGGAGCAACGATCCCCGCCGCTCGCCACCGATGTAGTTCGTGATCCGGAGGCGGGCTGGGAACTTTCCCGTCATCAGCGCCGCCCGGGTGGGCGAGCAGACCGGCGCGGCGGCGTAGGCCTGCGTGAACGTCATCCCGGCGGCGGCGAGGGCGTCGATCGCGGGCGTGCGGTAGAAGGTGCTCCCCATGCAACCGAGATCGCGGGCGCCGAGATCGTCGGCCAGAAACACGAGCAGGTTCGGCTTTCGTGGCACGGCCGACGTCGATACCGGCTCGGGCTTCGGCACGCCCGGATCCCACCGGCGGTCGAGGTCAGCCCGCAGTCGAGCCACGATGTCGGGGTGCTCGCCGGCGAGATTCGTTCGCTCGTCGGGATCGGCGATGATGTCGAAGAGTTCCGGCTCACCCCGTTCGTAGTTTGCCCGCGAGGCATCATCGATGTGCCGCCCCTGCCACGCCGGAAACTGCTTTCCGGGAGCCGGCGGCGCCGGCACGATCAGTTTCCAGCGATCCTGCACCGTCCACCGCCAGAGCAGGCTCGCCGCCGGATCATCGAGATCGACGATCGTGTGCGTGTAACACTCGCCAAACACCTGGCTGCGGGCCGCGGCCGCCTCGTCGTCGAGCAGGTTCACGCCTGGCAGTCCGGCCGGCGGTTCGACCCCGCATGCCGCGAGTACCGTCGGGGCGATGTCGATGGCGCTGGCGAGGGCCTGGCTTTTTTGCGGAGCAATCGTGCCCGGCCGGCGAAACATGATCGGCGTCCGTAGGCCGCCGTCATACGGGGAGAGCTTCGACCGTGGCGCGAACCGCTTCGATTCACGATCCTGAATCCAGCCATTGTCGGTGACATAGACGACGAGCGTGTCACGGGAGAGCCCCTCGCGGTCGAGGTGGTCGAGCAGATCGCCGACGGTGCGATCGAACCGCTCCACGTTGCCCCAGTATCGCGCGACATGAACGCTGTCGGTCTTCGACGAGTAGTGATCGACGAGGTCCTGGGGCGGATCGTGAGGATCGTGGGGCAGCATCGGCGCATACCAGACGAAGAACGGCGTGCCGGCGTCTCGGCACCGGCCCACGAAATCGAAGATCGGCTGCATGGTGCCGCGGCCGATGGCGAGCCCCTCGTCGCCGTGCCGCTCACCCTTCGTCATCCCCTCGTCGAAGCCGCCGCGGGAAAAGTCTCCCTGCCACCACTTACCCGTCTGGAGGCTCTTGTAGCCGGCGGCGGCGAGCAGCCGCGGCAGGGTGGGCCACTCGTCGAGGTGACGGTTCATCCGCTCGCGACCGGCGATGAACGCCTTGACGCCCTGCGGGCTCTGCCGGGGGCTGCCAGGCGTGTCGGGCGGGTCGTTGCCGACGATCCGGTGCTCATGTGGATAACGGCCGGTGATGATCGACGCCAGGCTCGGGCAGCAGACGCTGCTTGTCACGTAGCCCCGCGGAAACACGAGGCTCTCGCGGGCCAGCCGGTCGAGGTTCGGCGTCCGCAGGTGCTCGTGACCCATGAAGCCGTAGTCGTGCCAGTGCTGATCGTCGGCGACGATCAAGACCACGTTGGGACGGGACGACGGATCACCACCTGCGGCGGCCGCGATTCCACCCGTCACGAGGGCTGCGACCACCGCCGCCATCCATCGCCCGATTCCCATGATCATGAACCCCGTGCGTCTCGCCTCGATCGGCAGCCTGGTCGGAGACCCATCCCGAGGCGAGATTGAGATAGTATGAAGGCAACCGACTACCGATCACACTTGATTCGTGTGCGTCCTTTTGCACAAGCCCAATGCCGTAAGGCGTGGGGCGAATCGCCGACAAACCCCGTGTCCAGCTCGGTTCGATCGCTGGCGATCGTGAGACTGGACAAAGCACCTGCCGCTCGAGGCGGTAACGATCGCAGAACGGCTTACGGCCCGAGGCTACGCCAGCGCGTCGATCGGCAAGTGGCATCTCGGCGGCAACGAGCATAGCCCCGAGCATCAGGGCTTCGATGTGAACCGTGGCGGCACCTCCAAGGGTCAGCCTCCGAGCTACTTCTCTCCGTACCGGATTCCCACGCTGCCGGACGGCCCCGCGGGGGAATACCTCACTGACCGCGAGGCCGACGAGGCGGTGGCCTTTATCGAGGCCCATCGCGACCGCCCCTTCCTGCTCTCTCTTCCACACGACGGTGTCCACGCCCCGTTCCAGGCGAAGGCGGAAATGGCGGCGCGCGTGATACGGGTCCACCGCGAGCCGTCCGCAGCCGTCTGTCCAAGCCCAACGCCGTCAGGCGTGGGGTGAACCGCCACCAGGCGCCCACCACGCGCCGCGTCCCGCGTGAAGCACCGCGGAAAGGCACACAGGTGAACAACTTGCACGACGAGGGGAGCACGGGCAGCCCTGAGCGGCGCGCCAGCGGGAGCCCGACGCCTTGCGGATCAGC
>JBBAVQ010000004.1:0-2653 GCA_040397625.1 Pirellulales bacterium
CAGCCCCCATCGCTCACGCGATTGGGCTTCCTGAGGCCGCGCACGCAGTACCAACCGATGTCAGGAAGCGTAACCGCGTAAGCGGTACGGCTGCCCCCTGCCTCGGTTTGCCCGCTGGTTCGTCGCGGCGGTATTCTCCTGCGAATCCCCCGCACGTTTTTCCATGGGAACACTTTGATGAGCGACCTTGCACCCGCCACCGGTTCCACGATCACCCGTCGTGAGATCCTTCGCGCGGCCGGATCCACCGCCGCCGTCGCCTCCACCGCGCTCGGCATGCGGGGCGTGCACGCCGACAACCCGTCGGGCGAAACGCTCAAGGTGGGCCTGATCGGCGCCGGTGGCCGCGGCCGCGGAGCCCTCGTGCAGACGCTCTCTGTGCCGGGTTCGAACGTGAAACTCACCGCCATCGCCGACGCCTTCAAGGGGGGCATCGACGGCACGATGCGGGCCCTCAACGAGATGCAAGACAAGGTCGATTGCCCAGAAGACCGGCAGTATGACGGCCTCGATGGCTACAAGCGGGTGATCGACGCGTCGGACCTCGTGATCCTCGCCACGCCCCCCGGCTTCCGCCCGTTCCACTTCAACGCCGCAGTCGAGGCGGGCAAACACATCTTCATGGAGAAGCCGGTCTGCGTGGACAGCTACGGGGCCCGCCTCTGCCTCGAAGCCGCCAAGCAGGCCGACGACAAGAAACTCAAGGTCGTGGTCGGCCTGCAGCGTCGCTACCAGACCAACTACCGCGAGGCTCTCGCTAAAGTCCGCGAGGGCATGATCGGCGACATCATCGGCGGCCAGGTCTACTGGAATGGCAGCGGCATCTGGTTCCGCGACCGCGAGCCCGACCAGACCGAGATGCAGTATCAGGTCCACAACTGGTACCACTTCAACTGGCTCTGCGGCGATCACATCTGCGAGCAGCACGTCCACAACATCGACATCGCCAACTGGTTCCTCGACCGCCTGCCGATCTCGGCCTACGGCGTGGGCGGACGGCAGCATCGGGTACCGGGCCAGTCGAGCGAAATCTACGACCACCACGCTGTGAACTTCACCTATCCCGGCGGGGCCCGGATCGCCAGCCAGTGCAAGCAGTTCCCCGGCGGCGACAATCACGTCAACGAGACATTCCAGGGAACCAAAGGCATCCTCAAACTGCACCCGGGCTACGCCCAGATCACCGACCTCAATGGCCAGGAACTCTGGAAGTTCTCTGGGGAAAACCCCGACCCCTACCAGGTGGAGCACGACGAACTCCACGCCGCCATCCGCAACGACACGCCGAAGAACGACGCCTACTACGGCACGACCTCGAGTTTCTCGTCGGTGCTTGGCAGGTTGGCGACGTATTCGGGAAAGACCTGGAAGTACGACGACGCCATGAAACTCGACTACCGCACGATGCCGGAAAATCCGACGTGGGAGACCACGCCGCCCGTCGTGCCCGACAAGGACGGCAACTACCCGCTGCCCATGCCGGACAGCTTCAAGCTGACGTCGGTGTCGAAGCCGGTGGTTTCGTGATCATCGGCGTGCCTCGGGAGACGAAGCGGGACGAATACCGGGTGGCGCTGCTGCCCGTGGGGGCGGAAGAGCTCGTCCGCGCGGGTCATGCCGTGCTGGTCGAGCACGGCGCCGGGGCCGGTTCTGGCCTGCCGGACGAAGCCTATGCCGCCGCCGGCGCGACGCTCGTGCCGGGAGCCGCCGACGTCTTCGGGCGTGCCGACCTCATCGTGAAGGTGAAGGAACCGCAGCCGCAGGAACTCTCGCTGATCCGCCGCGGCCAGACGCTCTTCACCTACTTCCACTTCGCAGCCGACAGGCACCTCACCGAGGGCTTCATGACCACGGGGGCCACGGCCGTGGCCTACGAGACGCTCCGCGACGACAAGGGCCGGCTCCCGCTGCTGATCCCCATGAGCGAGGTGGCCGGTCGGATGAGCATTCAGGAGGGGGCCAAGTATCTGGAACGGCCACAGATGGGCCGCGGGATCCTCCTCGGCGGCGTGCCGGGCGTGGCTCCGGCGAACGTGCTCGTGCTCGGGGCCGGTACGGTGGGCGCCAACGCCGCCAAGGTGGCTGCCGGTTTCGGGGCCAACATCGCGCTCCTCGACACGAGCCTCGAGCGGCTCCGGTATCTCGACGACGTCACGCCCCCCAACATCGACTGCCTCTACTCCGACCGCCACACGATTCGCGAGCGGCTCGGCTGGGCCGACCTCGTGATCGGCAGTGTGCTCATTCCCGGCGCCCGCGCCCCGCACCTCGTCGAACGAGACGATCTGAAGCTGATGAAGCCTGGGTCGGTGATCATCGACGTCGCGATCGACCAGGGGGGCTGCGTGGCCACGAGCCGCCCCACGACCCACGCCGACCCGACCTACGTGGTGGACGACGTGGTGCACTACTGCGTGACCAACATGCCGGGCGCGGTCGGCCGCACGAGCACCTACGCCCTGTGCAACGCCACGCTGCCCTACGTGATCCAACTGGCGGACCGCGGCGTGGCTGCAGCAGCCCGCGAGAGCGCTGCGATCCGCTCGGCGGTGAACGTCTACGAAGGCCGGCTCGTCCTGCCGGCTGTAGCATCTGCCTTCGGCCTGCCCTGCGAAGCGTTCAAGCCGTAGCCGCATCCGTCCCTCGTAGCACA
>JBBAVQ010000004.1:2753-7828 GCA_040397625.1 Pirellulales bacterium
GCCGGCCACCTCGAACTCGTCGATCAGACGCTCCTGCCGGCGGCGTTGGCCTGGCTCGCCTGCCGCGACGTGCCGACGGTCGTCGAGGCCATCAAGGGCCTGCGGGTTCGCGGCGCTCCGGCGATCGGCATCGCGGGTGCCTACGGCATGGCGGTGGCCGCCGGCGAGGCGATCCGCGGCCGCTTGGCACCCAGCCACGCGCGGGCCCACGTGCTGGCACGGGCGGAAGAACTCGCCACCGCTCGCCCCACGGCGGTGAATCTCCGCTGGGCCGTCGAAAGGTGCGTCCGCGCCATCGACGAACTCCCGGTAGACGCCGAGGCGACGACCCTGGCAGAGGCCCTGCTGACGGAGGCACGATCGATCCACGACGAGGATCGTCGGCTGTGCGAGTCAATCGGCCGACACGGGGCCGCGGTGCTGCCGGAGGGAGGCGTGCTCACCCACTGCAACACCGGCGCCCTGGCGACCGGTGGCGCAGGCACGGCGCTCGCGGTGATCACCGCAGCCTGGGACTCGGGCCGTCGCTTCGAGGTGTTCGCCGACGAGACGCGCCCCCTCTTCCAGGGCGCTCGGCTCACCGCCTGGGAACTCGTGCAGCGGGGCATCCCGGTCACCGTGCTCTGCGACTCGGCCGCCGCACACCTCCTCAAGACCGGTCGCGTGGCCGCCTGCATCGTGGGGGCCGACCGGATCACCGCCAACGGCGACACCGCCAACAAGATCGGCACCTACGGCCTCGCCCTCCTCGCCGAGGCACACGGCGTGCCGTTCTTCGTCGCCGCTCCGTCGAGCACGTTCGATCTCTCGCTCGAAACCGGAGCGGAGATCCCCATCGAGGAGCGGGCCGCCTCGGAGGTGCTGCGGCCGCTCGGCGCCGTGGCCGCCCCCGACGGTGCCACGGCTTTCAATCCGGCGTTCGACGTGACGCCGGCGCGGCTGATCCGTGGCATCATCACGGAGCACGGGACGATCTCACCCGTCACCCGCGAGCAGATCCACGCCGTGCTGTGTCGCTGATCGCACGCGGCAGCCACGGAACCGCAGGTTGGTTCCCTGCGGCAATCTGCACCGTGGGGAACCGCGGGGTAGACTTCATGTCCACTCCGGTCACGCCCCCATGAACCCTCCGCCCAACGCCTCCACGTTCCCGCCGCCGACCGGCGCCGGGCGCGGTCCGTTCTCGGGCTACCTGGCCCCGGAGACGTCGTACGACGAGTTCTGCGGTGCCGATGGCACGCCGCGGCCCCACTGGCAGGGGCTCGTCGATCAACTTGGGTCCTGGCAGCCAGCCGAACTGGCGGAGCGGTGGGAGCAGGCCCGCCGCCTGATCCGCGACAACGGCGTCACCTACGCGATGCAGGACGAGAAGTCGGGGGAGCAACGCCCTTGGGTGCTCGACCCGATTCCGCTGGTGATCGGTGGAGCCGACTGGATACGGCTGGAGATGGGGATCAATCAGCGGGCCCGCGTGCTCGACGCGCTGCTGGCCGACCTGTACGGCGGGCAGCACGTGCTCCACGAGGGGATCGTGCCCCCGGAACTCGTCTTCGGCCATCCGGGATTTCTTCGTTGCTGCCACGGCATGGCGGTTCCGGGCGGCCGGTGGCTCCACCTCTATGCCGCCGTCGTCGCCCGTAACCGCGACGGCCAATGGGTCGCGCTCGGTGACCGCACCGACGTGCCCCGCGGCCTCGGCTACGCCCTCGAAAACCGCCTGGTCGTGTCCCGGCTATTCCCGACGGCGTTTGAACAGTGCAACGTCGAGCGACTCGCTCCGTTCTTCATCGGGCTCCGGTCGCTGCTCCGGGGGTTGGCGGCGGGGCGGGATGCCCCGCGCATCGCCCTTCAGAGCCCAGGCCCGGCGAGCCCAACCGCCTTCGAAGATGCCTACCTGGCCCGCTACCTCGGCTATCCGCTCGTGGAGGGAGGCGATCTGGCCGTGCGCGACGACCGGCTGGGCCTCAAGACCTTGGGCGGCCTCGTGCCGATGGACGTGCTCCTCCGCCGGGTTCCCGATCGGCTCTGCGATCCGCTGGAACTCGACGCCGGAGCGCTCGAGGGAACCCCTGGCCTCGTGCAGGCGATTCGCCGCGGACGCACGGCGGTCGCCAACGCGCTGGGCAGCAGCCTCGTCGAATCGCCGGGCTTCGCCGAGTTCCTGCCGGCGATCTCGCGGAGACTCCTCGGCGAGGATCTTGCCCTGCCGGCTCCACGGTCGTGGTGGTGCGGGATTCCCGCCAACCTCGATCACGTCCTCCACGTGCTCGACGACTGCGTGATCGAACCGGTCAAGCCTCGCCGCGGTCCGAAACGGTTCGTGCCCGCACTGCTCACCGCGCTCGAGCGGGCGCACCTCGTCGACGAGATCCGCAGGCGGCCCATCGACTGGGTCGGCCGCGAGCGGGTCGAACGATCGGCGGCCCCGTGCTGGAGCGACGGCGCGATCGCCCCTGCCTCGGTGCTGATGCGGTGCTTCGCCGTCGCCGTGCCCGAGGGCTACCAGACGATGCGGGGCGCCCTGGCCCGGATGTCGATCGGCCGCTCGTCAGGCGAGGAACTCCTGCTCTCGAGCCAAGGCTCGAAGGACGTCTGGGTGCTCTCCCCCGGTCCGGTCGCCCCGCTCACGCTGCTCCGCCGGCCGGGCCAGCCGATACCGCTGCGCCGCAGTGGCTACGACCTCCCGAGTCGCGTGGCCGATCACCTCCACTGGCTTGGCCGGCACGCCGAGCGGGCTGAGAGCGCCGCCCGCCTCCTCCGCACGATCACCGCCCGGCTCGCCTCGGAGTCAAACCAGGAGTGCGCCGCCGACGCCGCGGCCCTGCTGGCGACGGTCACCGGCGGGCCGGTGGATGCCTGGCGGACCGCGAGGCTTCAGGAGATTCACGCCGACATCCAGACGCTCGTCCACGACCCCAGCCGCGCCGGCAGCGTCCGGGAACACATCGACCGCCTGTGGCGAACCGCGTCGGTGGTCCGAGACAGAATCTCGATCGACTCCTGGAAGGTGCTGGCCCGGGTCCGCCGCGACTCGCTGGCGGGCCGCACGCCGCTGCCCTCGCTGTTCGCCAGGGTGGCCGACGTCCTGCCCCAGCTCGACACGCTGATCTTCGGCTTGTCGGCCTTCGCCGGTCTCGGCACCGAGAGCATGACGCGGGGGCCGGGCTGGCGATTCCTCGACATGGGCCGTCGCATTGAGCGGGCTTCTGCCGCCATCCAGCTGCTGACCACCTCGCTGGCCGCCCCCAGACCGCAGACCTTCGCGGATGGAGTGCGTGGCGATTCGCCGCGGCTGGAGGAGATGCTGCTCGAGATCGCCGACAGCTCGATGACCTACCGCAACCGATATCCGGGGGTCCTGGAAGCGGCCCCGCTCATCGACCTGCTGGTGATCGACGAGACCAACCCCCGCAGCATCGGATTCCAACTCGCGGCGCTCGCCGACCACGTCGAAGCCCTGCCCGTCGACGATGCCTCGCCCGTCCTCTCCGGCGAGCGGCGGGCGATGATGGCCGCGGTCAGCCAGCTGCGGCTCGCCGACGTCGATCGGCTGGCCTCCTACGACGATCAGGGAGGCCGCGGTGAACTCGCCGGTCTCCTGACCCGGCTCGACGGGCTGATCCGCGAGTTCGCCGACGCCATCAGCCATCGCTATCTCGTCCATTCCACGCCGCGGCGGCAGCTCGGCGACATCCCCAACCTGCCCGACGCCGGAGCCTAAAGCCATGATTCCCCAGGTGGTCATCGTCGGCCGGCCGAACGTCGGCAAGTCGAGCCTGTTTAACTGGCTTGTCGAGAAGCGAATCGCCATTGAGGACCCGACCGCAGGTGTCACCCGCGACCGGCTCGTGCAACGGATCGAACTCGACGGCCGGGTGATCGAACTGGTTGATACCGGGGGCATGGGCTTCGATGACCCCGACGGCCTCACCGTCGAGATCGACCGCCAGATCGAGTCGGGCCTGGCCCATGCCGCCGTGGTCCTCTTCGTGGTGGACGTGCGCACCGGCATCGTGCCGGCTGACATGGAGGTGGGCCAGCGGATCCGCAGGATCGGTTGCCCGGTGCTCCTGATCGTCAACAAGGCCGATGCGCCAAACTTCGACCCGTCGGCCCACGAGTTCGCGGCACTCGGCTTCGGGCAGCCGATCGTGGTCAGCGCCAAGCAGCACCGCAACCGCGGGCCGCTGGTCGATGCGATCTTCGAGCGACTGCCGCCGCCCTGCGCCGACGATCCCGACACGGCCGAACTCCCGGAGATGAAGCTCGCGATGGTGGGCCGCCGCAACGTCGGCAAGAGCACGTTCGTCAACGCCCTGGCCCGCGAGGAGCGGGTGATCACCAGCCCGATCGCCGGCACCACCCGCGACAGCATCGACGTCCGCTTCGAGGTGGACGGCCGTTCGTTCCTGGCGATCGACACGCCCGGCCTGCGGCGCACCAAGAGCCGTACCACCGACATCGACTTCTACTCCACCCACCGAGCCCAGCGGAGCATCCGCCGGGCCGACGTGGTGCTCCTGTTCTTCGACGCCACCGAGCCAATCGGGAAGGTTGACAAGCAACTCGCCGAGACGATCACCGAGGAAGCCAAGCCGGTTGTCTTCGTGGTCAACAAGTGGGACCTCTACGCGGCCGACGTGAAGAAGCGGGAATGGAACCAGTACCTCCGCGACACCTTCCGCACGATGCCCTGGGCGCCCGTCGCCTTCGTCACGGCCACCGAGAGCCGCAACGTGAAGGCGACGATCGACACGGCCCAGCGGCTCTACCGCCAGAGCCACGAGCGGGCCTCGACGTCGCGCATCAACACCGTGCTCCGGCAGGCGGTGGAGGCCAACCAGCCGCCCGCCGACTCGCACGGCAGACCGGTGCGGCTCTACTTCGGCACGCAGGTCGAGGTGGGACCGCCCACGATCGTGATCTCCGCGAGCGCTCCCAAGAGCGTGTCGGAGCCGTACCGACGCTACCTGCTCAACGCCTTCCGCAGGGAACTGCCGTATCGCGAGGTGCCGATCCGGCTCTACATCCGCGGCAAGACCAGCGACGACGCCGACAAGACGTAGCACAGCTTT
>JBBAVQ010000004.1:7928-33518 GCA_040397625.1 Pirellulales bacterium
GCTCTACATCCGCGGCAAGACCAGCGACGACGCCGACAAGACGTAGCACAGCTTTCCAACCTGTGCCTGCCGTCTGTAGCACAGGTTTTCAACCTGTGCCGTCTTATTCCGCAGGTTACCACCCTGCGGCTACGTTGGCTGCGCGATCAGCTGCGCGATGACCTCGACCTGTCGATTCGTCCATGGCACCGGACCCGCCAGCAGGTCGGGGTCGCGACGCTCTTCGGGCACCAGCCGATCGATGATCGCGGCAACGAGTTCGCCGATTCCCTCGCCCGTGACCGCCGACGTGGCGATCATCCCGCCCCATCGCCCCGGCGGTGATTGATCGGTCTTCGACACCACCGTGAGTTCATTCGCTCCGGCCGCAGGGCCGCCCCGCCCGAGGTCCTCCACCGGCACCACGCGGACGACAAGGTCGGCAGTCGCACGTGCCGCCGCCGCCCGGGCGATCCCCGCCCGCTCGGTGGCCGACGCCGGTTCGCCATCGTCGCGGCTGCCGGCCACATCGATCAGTTCCACGGCCCACCCCTGAAGGACGGCCGGAGCGGCCACCACGTCACGGGTTGTTCCGGGCACAGCAGCGACGATGCTCCGGTCGTGACCGATGAGGGCGTTCATCAGGCTGCTCTTTCCGGCGTTGACCCGACCTGCCAGCACGATCCGCCACGGGCATGTCAGCCGCAGGCCGACGCGGGCGGCCGCGAGTAACCGCCCGCCAAGCAGACGAGCGGCCGCCAGTTCGCCACCGGCCACCCGGGCGGCACACCCCGCGAGGGCCTCGTCGAGCGCTCCCGCGGCTTGCCGGCTGAGAATCATTGCCGCCTTGGGGCCCCACGCACCGGGCAGGCTCTCGAGCGCCTCTCGACGGCACGTCCCGCCGTCGAGCCAGTGCTGCCACGCGCCGGGGGCCGCGCCCGCCTCCACGAGGCTCGCAAGCACGGCTGCCGGCGCCGCGGCGCCACCATGACCATGAACCTCGATGCGGTCGGCGGCGTGACGGACGACCACCACATCCTCCCCCGACGATCGCCAGGTTCCATACACAACCGCTCCATCGGGCCGCATGGCCACGGCATCACGGCCGCGGGCTGCGAACAACCGATCAACCAAAACCGCAGCGCCGGAGCCCGCCACGCCGACCACGGCAAGCGCCCCACGGCCCGGCGGCGTAAGCAGGGAGACGCACACGGTCTGGACGCCGGCCGGCCCAGTGCTAGAAAGCGTCGTCACGATTGCCGATTCCCCGCGAGGAGACCGCCGATGGCCGACTGGATCGAGGAGGGAGCCAAGGCCCCGGATTTCACGCTCGTCACCCACGAGGGCACGAAGCTCAAACTCTCGAGCCTCAAAGGCCAGCCGGTGGTGCTCTATTTCTACCCGAAGGACGACACCCCCGGCTGCACGAAGGAAGCCTGCGGCTTCCGCGACGTGAAGGCGAAGTTGGCGAAGGCGGGCGCCGTCGTGCTCGGCGTCAGCGCCGACGGCCCGGAGAGCCATGCAGCATTTCGCGCGAAATACAAGCTTCCCTTCACGCTGCTCTGTGATCCCGACCATCGAGTGGCCCAAAAATACGGCGCCTGGCGGGAAAAGAACATGTACGGGAAGAAGACGATGGGCATCGCCCGGAGCACGTTCCTGATCGACGCGGCCGGGCGGGTCGCGAAGGTCTTCAAGGCAGTGAAGACCGACGTGCACGCGGCTCAGGTGCTGGCGGCTCTGGCGGAACTCTGAACCATGGCCATCTGCCCCCACGGGCGTCACGGCCGTCACGACCGGACAGGTCGCTGCCCTCCGCCGGCTGGAAAGCCCATGCCGCGCTCGCGGCATGGTGCATAGTTGCGGGCACGGTCTGCGGGAGCCCGCGATCGTCGCTGCGAGGTTCCACCGCCATGTCCAGCATCCTCTCCCGCATCGCCGCCGTCGGCATCATCGCCGGTGGATTCGCCCTGACCGGCGACCTCAGCCGGCTCGCGAAACGGGGTCTCGAGGTCGTCAACTCGCGGGATGTCCCAGCCGCCAGAACCGCAGATGACGCCGACGCACCGGCCGTCACCGGCACGCCGAACGAAGCGACTTCCCGCCAGGCAGAGCAGGTCGCGGCCGCCGCCGAAGCCCTGGTCCATGGCGGTGACGTGCAAACCGCCGCCGCGGCTGGACCGGCGGCCGGAAAGCCCCCGCTCGCCAGGGACGCTGACTTCCGCCCGCCCCAGAAGGGCATCGATACGATCGCACTCTCGTCACTCGATGCGGGCAACCGCGTCGTGGTCTGGCTGGTCATGCCCCGCCGATCGGGTGGCCGGGCCTACCGCTGCCTGGTGTTCGATATCGTCGATCCGAACACGGGAGACGCACTCGCCTACGAAGCGGTGTCGTTCGCGGCTGATGGCAATCCCCAGGCGACCGCCACCCCTCCGCGGCGCGTGCGACTCCAGGGTGACGGACTCGGCGGCGCGGTCGCGACGCGCGGCCAGATCGACGTCCAGCGTCGCGGCGTCGCCGCTGACGGAGTGGGCAGCGAGACGATCGGGCCGGTCGCCGCGCTCCACGTGGTCCGCTGATCCGGGTCGCCGATCGCCACCGACGGTCGCCAGCAGGGTCAGTAGGCGTACGCGAAGCCGCTGTAGCCTCCCGACGGACTCCCTAGGCCATCAAGCGACCAGTTGTAGCTGGTGTAGACGGCGAGTCGCTGGCTGACATTCCACTGCACCCCCAACCCGCTGACGAGATCCGACGGGAAGTACGGGATGCCGGCGCCGTTGTAGAAGCCCTGATAGAACACCGCGATAGTGTCGGTGACCTGCTTCTGCACGGCCCACTGCACGCCGAGATCGGGCAGACTGAGAACGTCGGGAATGCCGTTGCCGCCGGTGCCATACAGCCCGAGATTCCACTCGATCACCCAGTCACCCGGCAGCTTGTGATCGACGAGTAGCACGATGCCAGGCTCCGTACCAACGTCGAACGGCTCCGACGCAAGACCGGTGACGACGAACACCTCGACGCCAACGATCGGCATGTAGAGCTGATCCTTGTCGCCCCAGAGGTGCACCTTGAGGTCGAAGGTGAGGGGCGCGAAGCCATCAAACGCCGGGGAATCAGCCGTGGCGCCGACGACCGTCGGGCCTTGGCTGATGAGGCGAAACTCGCAGTTGTCGGTGAGCCCCGTCCGCATCATGAACGGCCACGACCACGACCACGGCGTTCCATCGGAACCCGCGAGCGAGTAGGTGCCCGGCACGGTCTCGATGTACGACCGCCCCTTCGGCAGCGTCAACGGGCTGTTGGGATAGTTCGCGGTGTCGGGTCCGGGATCGGTGATGTCGCAGGGGGGAGGCCGGCCCCGGTCTCCCTCGGGGATGAATCGCTGCACGAGGCGGTAGACGAAGTTGTCGTCGCCCGATGTCGCCGCGGGCAGCGGCTCGTCGAACTCGGGAGCCTTCAGGAAGGCGACGGGCTCGACGAACGAATCACCGGCCCCCTGCGCAGCGCAGGTCAGCGTCAGGATCAGCGAGCAGGCCATCACGAACTGCCGGCAGGATTCCATGTCGGTGCCGAATCAGAAGGCCGGAACCAGGAACGACCTTCGGTTCATCGGCATTCACGACGGGAGTCCGTGGCTCCGCAGCCGCCGACGCCGGCACCAAAATCACCCCGCTTTCGCAGGCTGTGGCGACTGCCCCGACCACTCGACCACGCCCTTGCCCGGCCTGCTCAGACTTCCGGCTCGCCCTCGGCTGCCTCGCGCTCCTTCGACCAGCCCACGCGCTTCTTCGAGAGGCCGATCTTCCGCTCATCGGTGTCGACGCGGAGCACCTTCACCTCGACCGCATCGCCGACGTTCACCACCTCCTCGGCATTCTCGACCTTGTCGTCGGAGAGTTCCGAGATGTGGAGCAGCCCCTCGAGGCCGTCTTCAAGACCCACGAACACGCCGAAGTTGGTGATCTTCGTCACGGTGCCCTTCACCACGTCGCCGGCCTTGTACCGCTTCGGGATGTCGGTCGTCCACGGGTCGTCGGCCATCTGCTTGAGGCCCAGGGCGATCCGCCGACGCTGCTGGTCGACGGAGAGCACCTTGCACTCGACCTCGTGCCCCTTCTCGAGCATCTCGCTGGGGTGGGTCACCTTGCGGGTCCACGACATGTCGGTGACATGGAGGAGGCCGTCGATGCCGTCGTTGATCTCGATGAAGGCGCCGTAGTTGGTGAGATTCCGCACCACGCCCTTGACGATCGCGCCCGGCGGGTAGTCGGCGGCCACCTTCTCCCAGGGATTCTGCTGGGTCTGCTTCATGCCCAGCGAGATTTCCTGCTTTTCCTTGTTGATGGCGAGCACCACCACTTCCACCTCGTCGCCCGGCTTGACGAGTTCCGAAGGATGGCTGACCCGCTTCGTCCAGCTCATCTCGCTGATGTGCACGAGCCCCTCGACGCCGTCCTCGAGCTTCACGAACGCGCCGTAGCTCATCACGTTGACGACCGTGCCCATGCAGACGGTGCCCACCGGATACTTGTCGGCCACCTTGGCCCACGGGCTGGCGGTCCGCTGCTTCATGCCGAGCGCGATCTTCTCGCGCTCGCGGTCGATGTGCAGCACCTGCACCTCGATCTCCTGGTCGATCTGCACCATCTCGCTCGGATGGCCGATCCGCGCCCAGCTCATGTCGGTGATGTGCAACAGGCCGTCGATGCCACCGAGATCCACAAACGCGCCGAAGTCGGCGATGTTCTTGACCACGCCGCGGCGGACCTGGCCCACCTCGAGGGTCTCCATGAGCTGCTTCTTCCGCTCGGCCCGCTCCTGCTCGATGAGGGCGCGGCGCGAGACCACGATGTTCCGGCGCGCCTCGTCGATCTTGAGCACGAGGCACTGGATGCAGCGGCCGCAGTAGTCGCCGATGTCGGCCGGACGGCGGATGTCGACCTGGCTGGCCGGCAGGAAGACGTTGACACCCGAGATGTCGACGAGCAGGCCGCCCTTGATCTTCCGCGTGACGAAGCCGGTGACCACGTCGTTCTCGTGGACGCTCTCCATGACCCGGAGCCAGTCCTCGATCCGACGGGCCTTCCGCTTGGAAAGCGTGATCAGGCCCCGCTGCTCCTCGAGCGAACCGTCTTCGAACTCCTCGAGCAGCACCTTGACGGTGTCGCCGACCTGCGGCGGGGGCTCGGTCTCGTCCCACTCGTTCCGCGGGATGTGGCCTTCGCTCTTGTAGCCCACGTCAACCAGCACGAACTCGTCATCGACGCGAAGGATCTTGCCTTCCAGCACGGAGTTGACCGCCAGCGTGGCGGAGCCCACCGAGTATTCGGTTTCGGGGGCGCCGGCCATGGCGAGTTCGAGTTCCTGATCGAGTTCGTCTCCGAGTTCCAGTTCGCGAATGAGGTTGCGGTTGACCATGCGTGGGGGGTTTTGGGAAAAAACGGGGTTGGGGGAAGAAAGATGATGCGGGCCACGAAGAATCGAGCCTTGCAGCATACCAGCCGCTTCACGGCCGAACAATCGAGCCTGATTCCCCCGCCGCCGCAGCCTCCCCGAGCGTTGTGCGCGTCACGGCCGCTGCACCCGACAGGCCTCCCGGGCCGATGGAATGGCGGGGTGGGTGGCCGCCGGGAGCCTCGGGCGATGACAACTCGACGCGCACTGCTTTCGGGCCTGACGTCCCTGGTCGCCATGGGGACCAGCGCTCGAGGGCAGTTCCTGGAGCCCGCCGGGGGGGGAAACGCCGCGATCGGACTCGGCGACGTCCGCGTCCAGAAGTACCGCGTGGGTGTGGCAGTGACGGCGGAAGGGGGGCCATGTCGCGGGATCTACGCCACGCTGCCGGTGCCGCACGACTGGCCCGAGCAAAAGGTCCGCGTGGTCAACGAGGAAACCACCCCGCACGTGAAATCACTCCGCTACCGGATGCTGCCGGGTGACATCAAGCAGATGGTGGTCGAGATCCCCGACCTGCCCGTTGGGCAGCAGGCAAAGGCGATCGTCACGTTCGAACTGGAGCGGGCGGCGATCCTCGCCCCCAAAGACACCGCCGACCTCAGGCCACCCGAAAAGCCCGACCGCGGGCTCAAGGCCCACCTCGGCCCCAGCCCCTACATCGAAACCCGCGACCCGAAGATCGTCCGGCTCGCGAAGGAGACGGCCGCAGACCGCGAGGGCTGGAACAAGATCGAGGCGATCTACGACACCGTCCGCGACAAGGTCGAATACCGCAACGGCAACCTGAAGGGCGCCCGCCGGGCCCTCGCCGATGGCTGGGGCGACTGCGAAGAACTCACCTGCCTGTTCATCGCCATGTGCCGGGCTGAGGGCGTCCCGGCCCGCACGGTCTGGGTCGAGGGGCACTGCTATCCGGAGTTCCACCTCATCGATGGGTCGGGAACCGGCCACTGGTATCCCTGCCAGGCAGCGGGCACCCGGTCGTTCGGCGCCATGCCTGATCAGCTGCCGATCCTGCAGAAGGGAGACGCGTTCCGAGACCCCGACCGCCCCGGCAAGCAACTCCGCTACGTGTCGGAGTTCATCAAAGGCTCGGCCGTGGACGGCGGCGGAACGCCGCGCGTCTCATGGATTCGCGAAGGGGCGTAGGCCTGTGCCTACTCAGCGCCCACGAAACTCGCCTCGTCGATCGGGCGACCGAACTGGTCGCGCTGCACCGGCGTGAACCAGCGCGGCGCAATCGGCAGCCCGGCCTCCTTCCAGGCAGCCTCGAGCCGGTCGCCGGCAAGTTTCACGATCTTCTCGCGGCCGCGACCGACGAGCGTGGCCCGGTCGGCCCACGGGGTGACGGGGCCGTCGAAGCCGGCCGACTTGGCCGCGGTGAGCATTGCGGCCATGCTGATCGCGCCGGTGTCACCGGGCATGAGTCGTTGCCCATGCGTGAACTCGGCAGGGGAACCTTCGCGGGGCGCATCGGAGAGGCGCACCTCGACAAGCCTGCCCTGGGGCACCTTGGCGATGAGCTCCAGGGGTTCGCCCGTCACGTGGAAGGCCCAGGCGTCGGCCACGGCGCCGACCCGCTCGTGCGCCACCATCACGAGACCGAGCAGGCCCTCGAAGGTGTGGATGAACTGGGAGGCCTTGCCCTCGCGCGCCTCGGCCTCGGGCCGGATCGTCAGGCCGAGCATGATGTCGTGCTGGGCGAGCTGGTCGCCGATGTCGTGGAGCCGCGAGCGATGCAGTTCGAAGAAATCCTTGAACGAATGCTCGTCGGACGCCGGGGCGATGACCGTCACGGCCCGCTTGGCCTCGGCCGCCGCAGCCAGCTCCAGCCGCTTCGGCAGCGCCGCGAGCTGCTCCTTGTAGGTGGCATCGTCGGCGTCGAGCTGCACCGGCAGGTGAAAGGTGCCACTCTTCAGGCGGGCGCTCACCATCAGCCGGCGGGCATGGGGCACGCCAAACGCGTCGGCCTGCTGCTGGAAATCGAGGATGTCGATGTCCATCGCGTCGAAACCGAAGGACAGCGCCAGTTCGATGAGTTCACTGGGGCGTCCCGAAAGGGGCAGGCCGATCGTGCTGAGGTTGCGAAACATGCGGTCTCTCACTCCCGTGAGGGAGCTCCGGGTTGGAATGTCGGGGACGGGGAAGTATGACTGACGCCCGCTGCATTTGGAAGCACCCCGGCCGATGACCATCCTCGAAGCAATCGTGCTCGGCATCGTGCAGGGACTCACGGAGTTCCTGCCGGTTTCCAGCACCGCCCACCTGCGCATCGTGCCCGCCCTGCTCGGCTGGAACGACCCGGGAGCCGCCTATTCCGCCGTCATCCAAACGGGCACGCTGGCGGCGGTCTGCCTGGCCCTCCGGGCCGACATCGCAGCCGTCCTGCGGGGCACCCTGGCTGCGGTCCTCGCCGGCCGCCCGCTCTCGACACCCGAGGCCCGGCTCGGCTGGCTGATCGTCGCCGGGACGATCCCGATCGTGGCGGCTGGCTTTGCCTTCAAGGACCTGATTCGGGGTGAGGCCCGCAGGCTCGATGTCGTGCTCGCCGCCCTGCTGACGGCCACCGCCCTGATGGCAGTGGCCGAACTCGCCTGCCTCTCGCGGGCGCGGAGGCGGGGCTCGGCTGGCCGCGACGGCCTCGAGCGAGTCACCGTCGGCGACGGCATCGTGATGGGGCTCGCCCAGGCGCTCGCCCTCGTTCCGGGCACGTCGCGGAGCGGAGTCACCATCTCGGCCGGCATGCTCGCCGGGCTCGATCGCCGCACCGCCGCGCGGTTTTCGTTCCTGCTGTCGCTGCCCGCCGTGGCGGCCGCGGCACTCCTCGAGGCCTGGCAGCAGCGGAGCGAGATTCTCGGCAGCGGCCCGCAGGCTGTCACGCTCGTCGTTGGCACCGTCACCGCCGGCATCGTGGGCTACATCGCCGTGCGGTGGCTCCTGAGCATGCTCACCGGCCACACGCTCTGGCCGTTCATCGCCTATCGCATCGGCCTGGCCGGCCTGCTCGCCGGTTCGCTGGCGGCCGGCTGGCTGACGTCTCCCGCGATCTGACCGCACCGGGCTACAACAGGTGGCAATGCCCGCCGCCGATCCAGCCGCCGATCTGCCGAAGTCCACCGGCCCCGCGGCCGCGCCGCCGCGTCGCGGACACTGGCTCGACATCATCGCTGTCGGCGTGCTCGCAGGGAGCATCGCGGGGTGGGCAGGAGCATGGCACTGGCTCCTCGACCTCACCACCCACTTCCGCTGGTATTGGCTCGTGCTCTCCCTCGGCGGTCTGGCGGCGTGCCTCCGCTGGCGGCGACCGACCGCCGTCGCCTGCTTCGCGCTGGCCGCCGTCATGAACGCTCGCGATCTGCTGCCCTACTGGCTGCCGAAGTCCACACAATCGCCGGCGGCGACCGCCGGGGACGACCGCCGGGTGTTCGTCATCTCGATGAACGTGCATCGCGTGAACGACGATGCGACCGCCGCCGTGGCGTATCTCCGTGATCGGCACCCCGACGTCGTGGCGGTGCTGGAGGTCGATGCCGACTGGGCGACGGCGCTCGATGGCCTCGCCGATCTCTTTCCCTACCGCGTGATCCGGCCACGGATCGACAACTTCGGCATTGCGCTGCTCTCCCGGTGGCCGCTCGACGGCGTCGAGGTCGTGGCGTTTTGCGAGACCGGCTTTCCGAGCATCGTGGCCACCGTGCGGCGACCGGCTGGCGATTTCCGGTTCATCGCCACGCATCCCTACCCGCCGTTCAACGCCCGCTGCACCGACCAGCTCGTGGCGCATCTCGATGGCGTGGCGGAAGCTGCCGC
Organism: Pirellulales bacterium; assembly: GCA_040397625.1. Taxonomy (GTDB): domain Bacteria; phylum Planctomycetota; class Planctomycetia; order Pirellulales; family UBA1268; genus QWPN01. The sequence continues at coordinate 17,181 of JBBAVQ010000004.1, forward strand.
GGCCGCCACGCTGCCGTGCCTGGTGGCGGGCGACTTCAACGCAACGCCGTGGTCGCGGCCCTACCGCAGGCTCGTGGCGACGAGCGGACTCATCGATTCGGCGCTCGGCCGTGGTGTGCAGCCCACGTGGCATGCGCATCTCCCGGCTCCACGGATCCCGATCGACCACGTGCTCGTGCCACCTGAGGCCACCGTGCTCCGTCGCGACGTCGGCCCCGACATCGGCTCCGACCACTTCCCCGTCGAGGTTGAGATCGTCCTGCCAAAGTAGGTGCACGTCGCGGGCCGCCCATGCCCCGACGTAAGTGCAGGTTTTCAACCTGCACACGCAGCAACACCACCCCGAGTTCACCGCAGGTTACCAACCTGCGGCTACGGAGTTCGGCCTGGTACCCCGAGGCTCCGTGACGATTCACGCCGCTACCGCGCGGGCTCGAGCGTGGCCAGGTCCATGCCCAGCCGCTTGAGTTTCTTGTAGAGCGTGGTGCGATTGATGCCGAGCGTCCGGGCGGCGACGTCGCGACGCCAACCCGCCTGCTCCAGCGCCGCCACGATCAGCTGGCGCTCCGGCGTCGCGAGCGCCTGCTTGAGCGACGCCGCGTCCGGCACGAGTCCCGCTGGGAGGCCGCCCCCAAACACCGCCGCGGGCAGATCGCCCACTTCCACGCTGGGACCGCGTCCCAGGAACACTCCCCGCTCGATCGCGTGCTGCAGTTCGCGGACGTTGCCCGGCCAGTCGTGGGCGACGAGCGCGTCGATCGCGGCCGGCGTGAAGCCCTCGACGGCACGGCCCGCGCGGGCCGCCGACGTGCGGAGGAAGTGGGCCGCGAGCAGCGGAATGTCGGCCTTCCGGGCCCGCAGCGGCGGCATTTCGATCGCCACCACGTTGATCCGCCAGAAGAGGTCGGACCGAAACCGGCCCGCGGCCACGAGGGCCTCGAGGTTTTCGTTGGTGGCCAGCACCACGCGGGCGTCCACGGAGTGGGTCTGCGACCCGCCCACCGGCTCGAACTGCATGTCCTGAAGCACCCTCAGCAGCTTGACCTGCATCGCCGGCGAGGCTGTGGCGATCTCGTCGAGAAAGATCGTGCCGCGGTCGGCGCGGAGAAACGTGCCGTCGCGGTCGCCCGCGGCACCGGTGAATGAGCCGGCGACGTGGCCGAAGAGTTCGCTCTCAAGCAGCGACTCGCTGAGGCTTCCGCAGGCCACTTCGACGAACCGGCCGGCCCGGCCGCTGCGACGGTGGATCTCACGGGCGAGCAACGACTTGCCGGTGCCGCTCTCACCGGTGATCAGCACCGTGGCGGGAGTGGCAGCCACGCGGTCAACGATGTCGAGAATGCGGGCGACGGCCGGATGGCTCCCGAGCACCGCCGATTCGGCCTCGACGGCGCGGCGGCTGCCGGCCGACACCGCGGCGTCGATCGCCGCCAGCAGGGCCACATCACTCACCGGCAACGACACCGACGCATCGGCCCATTTCGGCGGCACGGTCGTCAGCACGGCCTGCGCGTCGGGCGGCACGACCGCCACCAGCCCAACGGTAGGCGATGACGCCCGCGCAGCCACTGCCACGACCGCGGCCCCATCCTCCGGCAGGCCCGCATCGACAAGACAGCCACCGAGGCCGCCCCGGGCGGCAATCCGCACTGCCTCGGACACGCTCCCGGCGGCGAGGGCATGCCAGCCGGTCGAGCAAAGCCACTGGGCCGTCGCCGACGCCGATCGACGGTCGTCGTCGACCACGAGGATGCGACGGGCGCGGGACGAAGGTTCCTGACGGATCGGCATGGGAGATTCCTGGGCGTCTCGGCGCGGCATGTCCGCACAAGATTCTTTAGGTCGCAAAACGGCGACGGCAAAGTCGCCCCAGGGCGACATCTTTGCCCGATCGGCACCCGCAGGCCGTCACAACCGCCACGATCGGCAAGACCCGCCGCGCATGGCTCCATGGGACCGGTCCGGCGCATGCCGCCGATGCCGCCGCGCCGCCACCGCGTGGCGGCCTACGGCGCGGGATCCGCCGGCGGCGCGTCCTCGTGGTTGACGTCGCCGAGGGCCACCGCGTCGGCAATCCGATCGGCCGCCGGACCGAGCAGGATCTCCCGCTTCTCGAAGAGCGCCTCGGGGTCTTGGTCGAGCATCCGGATCCGCCGCTTGCGGAATGAGAAGAAGGCGATCACCGCCAGGGCGACCGCCGCCACGGCGATCACCACCGCCGTGATGCCCCGCTCAGCCGACTGGATCAGGCTGGTGATCCGGTCGCCGAACAGATAGGCCAGCCCGAAGAAGCCGCTGATCACGACCGACGCGCAGACGAAGTCGGCGAGCAGGAACCAGCGATACTTCACCCGCAGCATTCCTGCCGTCAGGTAGAAGGGGCTGCGGAGGCCGACGAGGAACCGGGCCACGAAGAAGGCCATGATGCCGTGCTTCTTGATCAGATCCTCGATCGTCTTTTCCCGCTCGGGCGTGAGGAATCCCGACCACCAGGGATGGTCCCGAAGAATCCGGGCCCCGAAGAACCGGCCGATGGCGTACATCAGGCTGTCGCCCAGCAGGGCGCCGACCATGCAGGCCGGCAGGGCGTAGTACCACTTGAGCGCCCCCGCCTTGCTCGCCACCCCGGCGGCCACGATCGGCACCTCCTCCGGAATCGGCAGGCCGATACCGGTGAGCGTGAGGAAGAAGATGATGCCCAGATAGGAACCCCGCTCGATCCAGTCGAACATGATGGATGCGGTGTGGAGCGGAGTGAGGGTCGGACGGCGAGAAGGCCGAAACGATTGGGCGACGGTCGCGGAAGTGTACCGCGCGGCGGCGACACGGTCAGGGCGGATTCGACCCCGCGGCGGCCGCCCGGAATCGCTCGACTCGAAGCCCCGGCTCGGCCTCGATTTCGATCGCGCGGTCTTCCAGGTTGGCGACGATCACCCGCGTGCCGCCCGCCTCCGGAAGGACGAGCACGGCGGCGGCAGCCCCCAGCGGGGCGATCGTCGGCAGGCCGGCTGGACCGAGCACGTAGAGCGCCGTCGCCAGGGCATCGGCGTCGGCCGCCGACTCCGCGATCACCGTGGCCGAGATCACCCCCTCGGCCGGACGCCCCGTCCGCGGATCGAGGATGTGGCCGAGCCGGCGGCCGCGATCGACGAAGAACTGCGTGCCAGAACCGCTCGTGCCGAGCGACTTGTCGTCGAGCGTGATCGTGGCGAGGCGGCGATCAGGCCGTAACGGATGCCGCAGGCCCACCCGCCAGCCATGGCGGCCGCCGACGCTCGGCCCCTGCGTGCCTCGCGCGACCACGCTACTCTGCCCACCGTGCATCAGCACGCTGCCTACCCCGCGGCTCGCGAGGTATGAGACAGCGCGGTCGAGCGCCCAGCCCTTGCCGATGGCGCCAGGATTGATCTCGACGCCAGGGCGGAGGAACCGCACGCGGCGCCGCTCGGGGTCGAGTTCGACGAACTGGGTGCCCGCGGCCGCACACGCGGCTGCGAGAGCGGCGTCGTCGGGGGTGCGGCCCTCGCGTTGCAGAAACCCCCAGGCTCGGACGAGCGATCCTGCGGCGATGTCGAATGCTCCGCCCGTCAGTTCCCAGAGCTCACGGGCCCGCACGAGCAGGGTCCACACCCCGGGCGACACGTCAACCCAGCCCTCGGCCGCCGTCGCGTTGATGCGCGACAGCTCGCTCGTGGGCCGGTAGATGCTGATCTGATCCTCGATCTGATCGACGAGGTCGAGCGCGTCGATCCCCAGTTCGGTGTCGCCCGGCACCTCGCCGGCGTTGAAGGTCGCCTCGAAGCGGCAGGCCATCGCCTCGCGGCCGACGACGAGGGTGTGGAGGTCGTCCGCCATCGGCGTGCTCACCGCGGCGCGAGGCCCCGGTCGAAGGCGTCTTGGTCGCGGCGAAAGATGGCCAGTTCACTCTCGAACCGCTCCGGCGAGATGGTGTAGACCGCCCGCTCATCGGTGTGCGAATGGCAGTGGGCCACCAGGAGCCGGTAGAGAAACTTGAACAGCTGACGGGGCACGCGGAGCGACCGCAGGCCGTCGATCAGCCGCCGCTGGTCGATGGCGGGATCGAAGAGCTGGGCGAGCGTCGCCGGGGGTGTGCCCACGCTCGCCGCCTTCACGCGGGTGGAGGCGATGTCGTAGAGCGTCTCGCCGGTCCACTCCAGCGACGGCACGAGGTTTTGCTTGTCGAGCCGGGCCCGCTGGTGAAACTCCTCGCTCTCCCGCTCGATGAACCGGTAGAGCTCCTGCGGCAGGAGCAGCTTGAAACCGAGGCCCGGGACCTTCAGGAACTTGTTGTCGAGCATCGGCCAGATCACCTGTCGCATCCGCTCGGCCGACCCGTTGATCAGGTCGGGCTCGTCGAGCCGGTCAACGATCACCACCCAACCCTTCCATCCCAGCGCCGCCAGCACCCCCTGGAGCTTCGCCATCAGTTCGTAGCGGTCGTCGCTGCGAGGCAGGGCGGGCAACGGCTGGCCCGCGAGATCGACCTCCGGCATCGCGAACAGTGCCCGCGCGAGCTGACCAACCGCGCGGTTGCCGCTCCGCATGCTGCCGACGATCCGCCACGCCCGCCAGGTGCTCCACAGCCATCGCCAGGCGCACGGCAGCCACGCCGCGATCAGAACCATCCAGGGCCAGCCGCGGGAGAGCCAGCCGACCTCGCCGCGGGAAAAGCCGGCGAGCACGGCGGCGACGAACGCGAGCGTGGCCACGACCGCCAGCAGGCCGGGCCAGCTGCCCAGCCACGCCCGGTAGCCCACGCGGCGCCGCAGCCGCGACCACCGCGACGGAAACGACTCGGCGGTTGACTGGTCGTAGCAGGCCGCCAGCAGCGCCAGGTCGCGGGCCTGGGGCCGCGTGAGCCGCGGCAGTTTGCCGGAGCTGCCGACAAGCTGCGTCACGAGTTGGGTGACGGAGAGCGTGAGGATGGCGTCCATGTGGTCCCACAGCTTCCACTGGCCGAGCACCTTCTCCACCGGGCGGCCCTTGCCGACGCGGCTCACGAACCGGTCAAGGAAGGGGTTGAAGTCGTCGTAGAGCACCACGAACGTCCGCGCGTCGGGCTGCACTTCGTTGTGCCGCTCGAACTGACGGACCATCTGCAGCTTGAGCGCGGTCTTGCCCGAGCCCTTCTCGCCAAACACGATCGCTGTGCTCGGATCGGAGGGATCGCCGTAGACCTTGTCCCACGACGGATGGAAGGTCGTCTCCAGGCAGGTCCGCTTGAAGACCGTGTCGTTTTGCGCGTCCTCCTCGGCGAACGGGTTGCCCGCAATCCCGTGGTGCTCGAGGAACTGATGGACTTTCATCGTGCGAAGCGTCTCCGGCTGGCGGCGTGTCCGATCAGTTCGCCGGCACCATGCCCTCGATCATCTTCCGAAATCCGTCGGCGTGCTGCTCGACCGTCGCGGCGGGGCCGTAGAACTTGAGGAAGTAGTTGCCGTCGGGGCCCTCCACGATCGCGGCGAGCATGCGATACCCGGGACGGTCGATCGTCGTGCCACCCGCGAACGGGCCACCCGGGGAGTCCTTGTAGGTTCCGGCAATGTCGACGAGCGTGACGTCACGGCTCGCGACCTTGAGTTTCTTGGTGGAAGCCTTGTCCTTCGTGCTGCCGCCATCGGGCTGAACAAACTGCCCGTACCACCGCTCGATATTGGCCTCGACCGAGCCGCCGGCGCCCATCACCGTCATCCGGCCGGGAGGCAGCGGCGCGCCGTCGGGGCCCTTGCCCTCGGAAGGGATCGCGAACTCCGTCTCGACGATCCCCGACTTCGGCTGCACCCGCTTCCAGGCGGCCGGAGCCTCGAGCGACACGCCGCCGTCGGCAATGGTGAACAGGCTCTCGCCCGCGGCCACCGCCGGCTGGGCGACAACCGGTCGGTGAACGACTCCGCCGATGAGAAGGCCGACGGCGAGCACCAGAAGCGACGATCGTGTGAAAGTCATCGAGGGCATGAAGGGCGCTCCTGCAAGGCGGTCGGACAGAGGAGAAAATGGAACCGAGAACTCGGGGTAGCCGGGGGCGGCGACCCTGCAAAATCTACCAGATCGCCACTGGCGACTCACCACGCAACTCCCATGGGAGGAAAGCGCGGTGGCACGTGATGAGGAAACACGTCTGCGACGGGCCGCCAGTCGCTCCAGTCGCTTCGCCAGACCAGCTCGCCCCCCGTGGCGCGGCCCGACGTGAGCCAGTCGAGCAGAGCCTCGCCGGTCATCGCGGCCGATGGCTGGCCACCCGGTACGGCGATGCACCACGAGGCGGCAGCGGCCTCGGAGATTACAGCGGGGATTCGCTGGTCGGCGGGCGAGATCTCGATCAGCAGGTCGTCGCCTGAATCCACGGGCGATGCCGCGGGGAGCGCCGAACCGTATGGCACGACTGCGGCGACCGACGGGGTGGACGCGGCCGGGCGGTCGGGCACCCGAGCAGGCGAGGCGTTGGCCAGCGGAATGCGGAAGCGGGCGCTGCAGGACGGGCAGATCCCGATCTTTCCCGCGAGATAGTCCTTGACCTTGATGCGATGGCCGTTCGGGCAGTGGGAGACGATGCCCATGGTGCGCGTTCCTTTGGGGCCGACGACTGGGGTCGACGGCCGACCGAAAACGCCCATTGTCGGGGGGGATGGTGCGGCAGGCAAGGGATTGGGGCCTGTCCTTGTCGGTACCCCGTCGGGAACATACGCTCCAGCATTCTTTGTCGCGTCGGTAAGGCCACCCGCCGCGGCGTCTCTGGAGACCCATCGTTTCATGGCACGCCGCGATGCCCCCCAGTCCGAATCGGAGCAGACCGACGAGGAGCGCGGTCCGCTCGAACTCGCCATCGTGGGCGACCTGACCGACAACGAAGGCGAACTCACCAACCAGATCCTGGGAGTCGCCCCCGGGGCGGAATGCACGATTTACTTTGACTCGCCCGGCGGCAGTCCCTACTGCGCCATGTCGCTCGTCACGCTGCTGCGGTTGCGCAACATCAACGCCACGGCCATTGTGACCGGCGAGTGTTCGTCCGCGGCACTCTGGCCGTTCGCCACCTGCCGCCGCCGGCTGGTCACGCCCTACAGCGTGTTTCTCTTCCACCCGATGAAGTGGCAAAGCGAGGAACACATCGGGATCCGTGAGGCTGCGGAGTGGTCTCGCCACTTCGCCGACCTGGAGCGAGAAATGGACGTGCTCCTCTGCCAGCTGTTCGGCCGGGCGTCGGACCTCATCAGCCAGTGGATCCGCACCCACCGCTACGTGACCGGCAAGGAGATGGCCGAGGCCGGGCTCGCCGAACTCATCTCGCTCGATCCGCTCCCGATCTTTTCCGGCCGGGGCTGACGGGCCTGCCCCGGGGCTGACGCACTCGCGACCGTTCAGCTGCGGTAGTCGCCGTGACAGGCGTCGCACGACTTCTTGAGTTCGCTCGCGGCCGCACGGGCGGCTTCGTAGTCCTTCTTCCGGCAGGCGTCGCCGAGCTTGACCGCAGCGTCCCGCATTGCGGCCGCGTAGCCGCGGTAGCTGTCGTCGTCGTGGTATTCGAAATCGGGTTGCTGGATCACCTCGCCGATCACCGCCACGATCTCGGCGTCGTGAAGGATGCGGTCGAGTTCGCGATCGAAGTCGCCGCGCGATGCCATCCCGGCCCCGATCGCTTCCTCGCCCGTCTCGAGCCGGCTCATCAGGGCGGGCCTGGCCGCCACCTGGCTCCAACGGAAATCCTCTTCAAGGTCGGCCCTCCCCTCGGGCGAACTTCCCTCCAGCATCGACTCCAGGTCGCCGAGCCGGGCCTTGCTCTCGGCCAACGACTGGTCGGTGCCAACCTTGCAATTGGCACCGACCCGGGCGAAGAGATCGCGAGCGGTGGCGGCGTCTTTTTTCCAGCGAATCTCCTGGTCGTAGGCGGCGATCACGCCAAACGCCACCGCGATCGAACTGAACGCCTCCCGAGCCGAGTCGTAGCCGCCGCCCTTGAAGGCAGACGACTTCGCCACGGCCGCCGCCACGTCGGCTTTGCGGTCCTTGACTTCGTCGGTGAGCGTTTCCTCGGAGACGATTCCGGACCACCGGAATCCGCCCGGCGCGGGCATGGTGGCGCCGGACTGAATCCCGGCGTCCGGGGCGGCTGGCCCATGGACTGCTGTCGAGAAGACCGGCCGCGGGCCCTGAAGCGTCGCGAAGGCGTCGTCGAAGAAGGTGCCCGTGGCTGCCCTGTCGAACTGTGCCGGCGGGGCGGCCCGCCTGCGCGGCTTGGTGGATCCGCGTTCGCCGGCAGCCACCTGTGCGGCGATCGCGGTAACGACCAGTGTGAGCGCGATGGCAGCTTTCTCGCGCCTCACCCTGCGCTGCCGATCTTGCCAAACTTGCCACTTCATGAAACCAGGCCTCCGGAACCGGGCCTCCGCGACGACGTTCCACAGCAGCATATCAGCGGCCAATGGTCGACGGACACGCCACAGCCGACCTTGACGCGGTGGTACCGCCACGTCACCTTCCCGCCCCGTTCGATGCACGTTCCGAGGAGTTTCGCACGCATGCACCGCGACATCGCGCCCATCGCCTCCAGCCTTCACAGCCTCCGTTCGTCGCGGCAACCGCTGTCGTCGCGGCAGACGCTGAAAGCCGCCTGCACGATCGCCTCGTGCCTGGCGATCGTGCTGTCGGGCTGCTCCTCGACCTCCGCCGGTTCGTCCGGCACCGAACCGGCGAAAGCGGCCGTGGTCAAGTTTCTCGACGCCATGAAGCGTGGCGATGAGGCCGCAGCCAGCGGCATGCTCACCAGCGTGGCCCGGGCCAAGACCGAGGAGATGGGGATTTCGGTCGCACCGCCGGTGCCCGATACGGCCACCTACACCGTCCGCGAGTGCGAGATGGTGAGCGACACCAACGACCTGGCGCACGTGGCCACGACCTGGGCCGACGTGGACGAGACAGGCGCCCCGACGAGTGAAAACATCGTCTGGGCCGTCCGCCTCGACCCGGAGGGCTGGCGGGTGGTGGGCATGGCCATGAAGATGTTCGAAGACATGCCCCCGCTGCTCCTCAACTTCGAGGATCCGCAGGACATGCTCGCCAAGCAGGAAATGGTGGCCGAGGAACTGACCCGCCGGGCGGCTGCGGCGAGCGGCCAGACGCCTGCCCGCACTGCCCGGGGACCAGCTACGGCCCCCGCCACGAAGTAGCCTCAAACTCTCTAAAACCGGCAAATCTTCGCCAAAACCCCCACTTTCTTGACACGTGGGGCCAGGCTGATAGGTTTTCAGCCAAGTTTGCCTGACCGGAACGGCTTTCCCAGCCGTCACAGTCGAAGCCTTCGTTGAAGGCCCGGCCGTGCCAGTCCGCGATGGCTGCAGACAAGTCTGCTGCGGTCCGGTGGCCGTCCCGGATCGGTTGTCAGTTCGTGACGGCTTTTTTTGCTGGACGCAGTACGCGTTCCGTTCCTTAACTGGAGGTTCTGATGAAGCGGTATCTCGGTTTTGCTCTCGCGATGTTCTTCGCGATCGTGGCCATCGCCCTCGTCGGTGGCGACTCGGGCGCAATCGCTGGCCACGGCTGCCATGGCGGTCGGAAGTGCCACGGTGGCCTGCTCGCCAAGCACAAGGCGAAGAAGGCGGCTCGCCGCTGCCACGGGCAGCAGGAAGCTGCCGCCTGTGAGTCGGCTTGCGGCGGTGAGGCTGCCTCGTGCGGCGGTTGCGGCGAGGCCTCTGCGGCCGAAGGCTGCTCGAGCTGTGGCGGCGAGGCCGTCGCGGTCGAGGGCTGCTCGAGCTGTGGTGGCGAGGCCGTCAGCGGCGGCTGCGCCGGTGGCGACTGCGGTGGCGCTGGCGTGATCTCGGAAGGCGTTCCGACCGAGGCCGCTCCGGCTGCTCCGGTCGTCGCCGAGCCGGCCAAGACCTGAGCCCAGACCGTAGCCAAGACCTGAATCGCGCGGGCTTCAAACGCCCGAGCCGATCAGGGATCGAACGAGACCGGGCCTTCCTCACGGGAGGCCCGGTTTTTTCGTGCGCGGCCCACGCCGTTCAACTCGACGGGGAGGCGGCAGCGGCAGGGGGTGCCGCCGGCGCAGGCGCGGCTGGCGGCGCACCCGGCGACGGCTGGAGGGTGGGCGGAGCCCGACGCTGAAACAGCCGGCCGCGGCGTGGTGGCACCTGCTCAGGATTGGCGGCCTCGGTGGCTCGGCGCTCCGCCCGGCGCCGGGCAACCTCGTCGAGCACGCCACCAACCACGTCCGCGATTGCGTCGGCAGTATCGGGGTTCACGCCCGCCTTAGCAGCGGCGTCCGCCGCGATCTTCTCGGCCTTGTCGCGAGGCGTTTCGGTAGCCGGCGACGCCTCGGCGTCGGCGGCGGGTGGCGTCGTCGCGGTGTCTGCGGCGGCGTCCGTGGTCGCGGCATCCTTCGCCGCCGAGCCACTCCGCGGTGAAGGGGTCGCGCCGGGAGGCGTCCATCCGGGCTGGGGCGGGCCCGAACCCGCCGCCGGGCCTTGGCCATCCGCCAGACGCTGTGCATCGGCTGGCCGGGGCTGGTCCGACATCGCGCCGGCTGGGGGAGCAAACGGCTGGGGCCGGGGGCCGTTTCGCAGCCGGTCGATCAGGTCAACGACTACCTGGCCGGCTGCATCCTTGATGGAACCGTCAAAAATCACCTTCGGCTCGCCGAGCACTCCTCCGACGCCAAGCGAAACCTGCTTACCAGCCAGAGCCGCCACGAGGGGGCGGTCCTGGGGAAGGTCGGCGGGGATCGGGAGCGCGAGCTTCAGGTCGAGGGATCGGTCATCGAGGCCGACCGAGCCCTGTGATCGCACGTCGAGCCGCTGCCCCGACTTCTTGAGCGGAATGCCGAACTCGAGCCCCTCGTGCCACATCCGCCGGTCGGCAAGGTGGAAGGCCACGTCAGCCTCGTCGGTGATCCGAATCGTGGGAGGCGGAGGCAGGTTGAAGGGGAGCGAGCGAAACATGTTTTCGACGAGCGGGCCGGGGCCAAGCACCACTTCGTGCATCTCAAGCAAACCGGCAAGCGTTGCCTCTTCCGGCCGCCCAACGGGAAACGTCGCGCCGTCGAGCCGCAGCGAGAAGCGGCCGCTCGTCCGCGCCGCATCGGCGAACACCGGCACGATGTAGGCCAGCACCTCGTGGGCGACGGTCTGCTGAAGCTGCGCCTGCTTGAGCAGTTGGACGGGCTCGATCGTCCAGGCGGCGAATCCGTCGGCTGCGTTGGCAAGCGTGGCGCGCGCGTCGATCGGATCGCTCACCCACGGGTCGCTGGTCCACGGGCCGCTGATCCTCACCACCGCGTTATCGACGTCGAGCCGCAGCGCGATGGCGGCACGCCGCGGCCCCTTGCCCCGCGGCGCCTGGCCCGGTTCACGGGGCGGCAGGATGGAGTCGAGATTGGTGCGATGTTCCTTGTCGAAGACGATGTCGGCCTGGAGACCCTCGATCCGCACGCGGCCGAGGTCACCGGCGGAGAGCAGGATGCCGGCAAGCCCGTGCTCCACCTCCACCCTGCGGACCTCGATCGGCGTGCGGTCGCCATTCCGGGGAACGATCGCGAGGTCTTCGAGCACGATCGGCCCGAACCAGCCGATCCGCACGCGGGCGGGCTTCACGTCGGCGGCGAGTTCGGGGATCGCCGCCGCGACGAGCTTCGTCACCCGCTCGGGCGTACCGACGAGCCACGGCAGGCAGGCGACCACCGCCACGAGGGCGACAACCAGGCTGGAGACGATCCAGCGGACGAGCGACCACGCCGAACCACGACGACCGGTCGAGTGGCTGGCAGCAGGGACGTCGGCATTCGGCATCGTGGGCGGACCTCCTGAGGAAATGGCTGCTGCCGCGGTGACGGCGCATGGCATCCCGCCATGGGCCGCTGGGCGGCTTCGGCGATTCTACGCATCGACGCCGTGCATGGGTCGCCCGGTCTGCTACAATCCGGGCGTTTCGCGGGCGTAGCTCAGTTGGTAGAGCGCTAGCTTCCCAAGCTGGATGTCGAGGGTTCGAGTCCCTTCGCCCGCTTTTTCCTTGCGTGCGGGGTTTTCGTGGCGGTCTTCGCCGCCAATTCCGGAAGGAATAGCACCCGGAGGCGCGCGGAAGATCGGGGGCACCCGATCACTTCAACGTCTACTCGATGTCGATGACGTTCGAATTCCCATTCCTGAAACTGCAGGAAGAGGCAGTCACTTGGGCAACGAGTACGACACGTAATCGCTGCGATTTGCCAGATAGCCGAGTTCGGCCGCCGCCATGTTCTCGGATACGAAGGCCACGGAACCGTCAAGGAAGGCAAACATCGATCCACCTTTGTGGCCGCTGCCATAACCCTTGCTCTGGTTCTCCGGGCTTCCTGCCATCACCCAGTCGTAGTTGATCAGAAATGAGGGGCGCGCCAGGGTCCTGCCGGCCGCTTCGTTGCCATAGAGACGGTTGTTGCCAGTGCCTGCCCACGCAGCCGAATAGTTCAACCTTCCCCGTTCCGCCACGGCGAACGTCTTCGATGTCCCGTCGGCGATCTGCCTCCGAGAGATGCCAAGCGGTCCTTTTCCATCCTTCTCTGTTGACCTGGTGTCGTACGCACCGAAGAACAAGCCACCGGTATCGGTGTCGTTCTGCGGCGCGTTGTAACTTCCGCTCGACGATATGTCGATCTTGTTGCCGGCGCTGCCCACGTAGTTGGATGTGGCGAGGGGAAAGAATCCCGTGCCGAACTTGCAGAGTTCGTTGAGGGCCGGGGTATCGTCCGACGGGCACCGATAACCGCCGATGGGTGTCTGCAAGAGTACCTTGTCCGCCGCGGTCGGTGACGCCTTGTAGACCGCACTCAACTTTCTGGTGCCAACTTGGAGTTGGTCATACAGGGTGTTCTGTTCCATGTAGGGCAGGATCAATGCCGCCCATCCCCAGCACGGCTCGCCCGCCGTCGTGAAGAAGGAGTAGCCGGCTGGATAGGCCTTTTTTGAACTCTCGAAGTTGACGATCGCCAAGGCGACCTGCTTGAGGTTGTTGGAGCAGGCGCTGCGGCGGGCCGACTCGCGGGCCGACTGGACCGCCGGTAGGAGCAGGCCGATGAGCGTGGCGATGATCGCGATCACCACGAGCAGTTCGACGAGCGTGAAGCCGCGGTGCAGAACGTGTATCGCCCACACGCGCGTACACGAGCGTGAAACGATGCGACCCGAGTTCATCGCGCCCCCTTTTTGATTCCTGCCGGCACCTCGACGGGCGACGAAAAACCCACCTGCGAGACTGCCGACTCACCCCAAAACCAGTCAGCTTTCAGCAAACTACGCGCTGAGTGGCGGGCCGTCAAACCGACATAAGGCTCTCGCCCCACCACCCGCATGTGCCAGTGGACTTCGCGGACACAGCGCCGACTCTTGGCCGCTCGGCCGGTCAGGTGTTGTTGGTGGCTTGCCGATAGACCCATGGGGGCGTCGGAGAAGCCACGGCCCACAGGCCTTGCTGCTGACTCTGCGCCTGGGCTTGGACGGCGGCGAGCGTCTGGTCGGTCGAGTAGGCCGCGTAGTGCCAGGCGTTGCCCGTGGCCACCATCTGACGGTTCACGTCGATCCCATCCACCATCACCCGGGCTATCCACCGACCGCTCTCGTCACGCCCCTGGTCATACACCTCCACCGTCTTGCCGAACACCAAGGCAGCGAGCGCCTCGCGGGAGGCCTTGCCGTAGTCCTGCCCGATCTCGGGAGCGTCAATGTCAGACAAGCGGATCCTCTGCTGCTGATTCGTCTCGTCGAGGCAGGTGAGCGTGTCGCCGTCCTGCACGCCCACGACTCGCCAGAGATGCGGTACCGCAACCGACGACGGCGGGGCCGACAGTCCGCTGCTCACCGGCTGGGCGGGTGTCGATCCGGCCGACGACGGCGTTGGTACGGCCGCCAGCGCCGGATCAGTGACCGGCGACGCGGCGGTGCTGGCGCCTGCCGCCAGAGCCGCGGTGGCCACGGCCGGTGGCACGACGGTCACCCAGTCGCCGGACGGCGGTGTTGCCGGCACAGCGGGGGGCGGCGTTGATGAGACCCACTGCGTCGGCGGCGCCGCCGGGGGGGCAGTTGGGGCTATGGCCACGCTCTGCTGAGGAAGTGCCGCGGGAACGGTACTGCCAGCCGGAGGCACGACCGGCGTGCCCGTGAGCGCCCGTGAGTCGTTGGGAAACTGATACGGGGATGCAGGATAGCGGGCGACCGTCGCCGCCGGCAGCGCGGGGTTGACCGGCTGGGCGCCGCTGGTGGCGTAGTTCCACCCCGTCGCCGGCGCACCGGGAACCGTTCGCGCTACACCTCCTGCGGCCACGGCGGCGGCAAGCACCGGCGGGCCAGACTGATAGGTGAACACGTAGGTGGGGGCCAGGTACATCGTGATCGGCCTGCCATCGGGTCCGATGCCGTGATACGGGATGGCCTGAGGCTGCCATCCTGGAGGAATCGCCCCACCCTGGATGACGGCCTGCGGCGTGGCGGGCGCCTGCCAGTACGGCATCGCCACGGCCCCGCCCGAGGGCTTGCCGTCACCGTAGCCTGGCTGAGCGGTGACGGACGTGCCGCCGGTCGCCCAGGCGCTCACCTTCGCCTCGTCGGAGGGCGACTGGCCATGCGCCGCGCCGTCGATCGCGCACGCGATCGCCACGGCCATGGCAATCCACGGACGCCTGCAGGATTCATCGCGATCCAGGCCACTCAGCGGCACGTCACCGAATCCTCGGGTATGGTCGTCGAGATCGGGGCTTGTAGCACCAACCGCCCGCTCTCTGCGATCGGTATTTCGGCGGCGGTCCATCAGCCCCGCTCCGCGAGCCACGACCGCCTTGTCGAATCCGCGTCGTCTGGATGAACTGGGGAACATGAGCAACTCGCTCCGGGCAATCGCGGCCGTAATCCTGCTCGCCACGCCATGGCCGACCGTGGCCGGGCAGGCGTCAGACGGCGACCAATCCGTCGCTGCCCTTGCGGCCAGGGCGCGACGCGCCGGGCTCCGGGTCATCGAGTCGCATCGGCTGACGCTCGTCACCGATCGACCGGCTCGCGACGGCGACGGCGTCGAGGAACTCCCTGCCGTGTTCGATCGCGCCTTCGAAGCCTGGTGCGGGCACTACGGCATCTCCGCGACGGCCTTGCCCGACTGGCGGGCCTGCGGATGCCTCGTGGTCGATCGCGAACGGTTTCGTGACGCCGGCCTGCTGCCACCGACCATCCCCGACTTCGCCAATGGCTTCTGTGCCGACAACGTGTTCTGGCTCCAGGACCAGTCGAACCCTGCCTATCGCCGCCACCTCCTCCTCCACGAGGGCGTTCACGCCTTCACGCTCACCGTCCGCGGGCTCGCCACGCCGGTCTGGTACCACGAAGGCATCGCCGAGTTCCTGGCGACGCACCGGCTCGACCCCGTGACAGAAGGACCGGCATTCGTCGCCACGCCCATCCCGGCGCAGGCCGGTGACGTCGAGCAGCTTGGCCGAATCGAGGAGATCCATGACCTGCGGCAGCAGGGCCGCATGCCATCGCTGGCCGACGTGCTGGCCACCCCACCCAGTGGTCATCGGTCACTCTCCGACTATGCGGCAAGCTGGGCTGCCGTCGTGCTCTTCAGCCAACACCCAGACTATGCCGATGCCTTCGCGACGATCGAGCGTGGCCCCCTGGGCCCCGATCTCAATGACCGGCTCTCCGCCATGCAGGGCTTCGATGAAGATAAGGCCGCGCGTGACTTCGACGCGTTGACAGACGAGCTCGACTACGGCTTCGACTTCGGACGATCCGCGATCGATTGGTCACCGGGGCGCGCGGTCGAAGGAGCATCGCGAGTCGAGGTGACGGGAGGCCGAGGCTGGCAGAATGCCGGCCTGAGGATCGAGAAGGGCCGCCGCTACGAGCTTCACGCGAGCGGCCGCTGCACGCTCGGCAGGATCGGCGACACCACGATCGAGACGGAGGCCAACGGTATTTCGCTCGATTGGTATCGGGGCCGTCCGCTGGGGCGACTGCTCGCGGCCCAGTGGGTCGAGTCACCTGCCGACGGTGGGCGGCCGAGGTTCGTGGTGCTCGGCGAGGGCGATTCAGCGACGATTCTGGCCGCCACCGACGGCCCGCTCTACCTCAAACTCAACGAGCCGCCTGGTGACCTTGCAGATGACGCGGGGGCGATTGTGGTGGAGATCAAGTAGCGCAGGTTTTCAACCTGCGGCAGACCGGCACAGGTTGGAAACCTGTGCTACGGGGGTGAGGGACCTGTGCTACGCCGTGGCAGCGTGCACCGCGAACTCGCCGGCGGCCGTGCTCGGCAGGTTCGTCTGGCCCATCAGCCAGAGATCGACCGACCGGGCGCACT
>JBBAVQ010000005.1:0-3669 GCA_040397625.1 Pirellulales bacterium
GCGTCAGCCGGCCGGGGATCGGGTACAACCTGTCGCGTGGCAGAACGCGCCCGCCGGCCAGCCGGGCGATTGCTCGGCCTGGCTGAAACACTCGACGCGCACCGCGGGTTCGCCGATGTGATCGCCGCCCTCCGCGAGGGGCACGGCGGATCGATCGGCGGAACCTGGGGATCGGCGTCTGCGCTGGTGGTGGCGGCGGTAGCGAAGTCCCTGGCCACCGACGCCGGCACGCTCGTCGTGGTCCTGCCGCATGCGGCCGAGGCCGATGACTTCGTCGATGACTTCGCCCTGTTCAGCAGCCTGCCGGTCCTGCTGCTGCCGGCGGTGGAGAGCCTCGGCGATGACGATGGGCCGACGGACGACCCCGCCGACGCCGAGCGACTCGCCGTCGTCAAGCGACTGGCTGTGCCCGACGGCCCGCGACCGCCGCTGGTGGTGACCAGCATCCAGGCGCTGCTGGCTCCGCTCGCCGATCCGCGAGATATCGAGGCCGGCACCCGCCGCCTGGCCGTCGGTGGCCGACTCGACCCCGAGGAACTCGCCGACTGGCTCGGGGCCCGCGGGTGGCGGCTGGTCGATGCGATCGACACGCCGGGCACGTTCGCCCGCCGCGGTGGCATTGTCGATCTCTTCGCGGCGGACTGGGACAGGCCGGTCCGGATCGAACTCTTCGGCGACGAGATCGAGTCGCTCCGCACGTTCGACACCGTCACCCAGCGAAGCGTGGCGAGCGTCGAGCACATCGATCTTACCGCCCTCGCGGCCGTCGCCGGCACGAGGCACACGCACCTCACCGACCTGCTCCCCCCCGGCTCGTCCTGGGTGATCGTCGAACCCGCCGAGGTGGCCGAGGAGGCAAAACGGCTGCACGACCGGCTCGGTGCCGCCGCGGGACTCTTCGACCCCGACGACCTTTTCGCGCGAATGCACCGACTGCCCTCCGTGGCGCTCTCCGCGATCGCCACCTCGAGCCTCGACACCGCAGCCACGCTCGCGGTCGAGAGCGTGGAGCGATTCACCGGCGTCCTCGACCGGGTCAAAGAAGAGCTGGAAACGGTCGGCAAGGATCAGGAGGTCTGGGTCGTCGCGCCTTCCGACGCCGAAGAGAAGCGGCTCCGGGAACTCCTCGCCGATTCCGCCCCCGCTCGCGGCAAGCGTCTCCACTTCGCCCGCGGCCACCTCTCGGCGGGCTTTCGGCTCGTGCCCGAGAAGCTCGTGCTCGTCTCGAGCGGCGAACTCTTCCGCCGCGAGGAGGCCGCCCGCCGCCCCGCGAAGCAGCGGCTCACCCGGGCGATCGATACCTTCCTCGACCTCCATGAGGGCGACTATGTCGTGCACGTGTCGCACGGCATCGGCCGCTACAAGGGCCTGAAGCTCCTCGAGAAGCACGGCCGCACCGAGGAGTTCCTCGACATCGAGTTCGCCGAGAGCACGCGGATCTACGTGCCGGCCTCGTGCATCGAACTGGTGCAGAAGTACGTGGGCGGCACGAAGCTCGCCCCGAAGCTCGCCAAGATCGGCGGCACGACGTGGGAGAAACAAAAGCAGGCGGTGCAGAAGGCGGTGGCCGACATGGCCGCCGACATGATCCGCCTCCAGGCCACCCGTGAAAGTCGTCCGGGCATCCCCTTTCCGCTCGACACTCCCTGGCAGCGGCAGTTTGAGGAGTCGTTCCCCTTCGACGAGACCCCCGACCAGCTCACGGCGATGGAGGCGATCCGCGACGACATGCAGCGACCGCGGCCGATGGATCGGCTGCTCTGCGGCGACGTCGGCTTCGGGAAGACCGAACTCGCGATGCGGGCGGCCTTCAAGGCGGCCGAATCGGGTGCCCAGGTGGCGGTGCTGGTGCCGACGACCGTGCTGGCCGAGCAGCACCGCCGCACCTTCACTGCTCGATTCGCCGAGTTTCCCTTCACGGTCCGCTGCCTCTCGCGGCTCACCCCCCTTGCCGAGGAGCGCGACACGCTCGAGGGTCTGGCCCGCAAGAGCGTGGACATCGTGATCGGCACCCACCGGCTCGCCCAGGCCGACATCCACTTCGCCAACCTCGGCCTCGTGATCGTCGACGAGGAGCAGCGGTTCGGCGTGGACGTGAAGGAGCGGCTCAAGGCCCTGCGGGCGAGCGTGGATGTGCTCACGATGACAGCCACGCCGATCCCGCGAACGCTGCACATGTCGATGCTTGGCATCCGCGACATCTCGAACCTGACCACGCCCCCGACCAATCGGATGGCGGTGGAGACCCGCGTGGCCCGCTGGGACACGGGGCTCGTGCGCAACGCGATCGAGCGAGAACTCTCCCGCGGCGGCCAGGTGTTCTTCGTGCACAACCGGATTCACGACATCCACAAGGTGTCGCAGCGGATCCAGCAGATCGTGCCCGAGGCCACGATCGCCATCGTGCACGGCCGGCTTTCGGAGTCCGAACTCGAGGAGCAGATGATCGCCTTCGTGGCCGGCCGGGCCGACATTCTCCTGGCCACCACGATCATCGAGAGCGGTCTCGACATTCCCAACGCCAACACGATCTTCATCGACGAGGCCGACACCTACGGTCTGGCCGACCTGCACCAGCTCCGTGGCCGCGTGGGCCGCTCGCACCATCGCGCCTGGTGCTATCTGCTGGTGGATGAAGCGGCTCGGCTCACGTCCACCGCCGCCAAACGGCTCCGGGCGATCCAGGAGTTTTCCAGCATGGGAGCCGGCTTCTCGCTGGCCATGCGCGACCTCGAAATCCGCGGCGCAGGGAACCTCCTCGGCACGCAGCAGAGCGGCCACATTGCCACGGTCGGCTACGAGCTCTACTGCAGGCTCTTGGAGCAGGCGGTTCGCGGCATGAAGGCTCTGCCGCCGGCCGAGCCGCCGCCTGTGAACGTGGACCTGCCGGGTGAGGCCTGGCTGCCGCGCGACTACATCCCCGACCTCCGCGCGAAGATCGACGTCTACCGTCGGCTGTCGCGGGCCACGGCCGAGAGCCAGATCGACGAACTCGCCGCCGAACTCGCCGACCGCTTCGGCCCGGTTCCCGACGAGGCCCGGCGGCTGCTCGAGTTCACGAGGCTCAAGGCCCTCGCCGTGGGCCTCGGCATCGACTCGATCACGCGGCATCCGGGGATGGTGGTGATCGGCCACCACGACCGCGCCGCCATGGAGAAGCTCCGTGTCGCCGCCGGAACGCGCGGTGGCACCGTGCGGATCGTCGATCAGAAGACGGTCGTGATGCCGGTGCACGAATCGACCGCCACCGACCCCGATAGGCTGCTTACCGCGGTCCGCACGTTGCTCAAGCCGCCCTCCCCGCAGCGTCGGCCGACGAAGCCCACAGCCAAATCGTGACGCGAACTTCCATCCCCTCGCTCGCGCTCGGGGCTTTCGAAGATCGCCAAACCGCGCCGCGCTGGATAGGCACAGGTTGAAAACCTGTGCTACTCACGGCAACGAACGCAGCGAGGGGCTGCCATGAGCGGCGCAGCTGGCATGCCCCCATCGCTTACGCGATTGGGCTTCCTGAATCCATCACCGTGGTGAGCTCGGGGCTGCCCGTGCTCCGGAGCCGGCGTTGCTTCCCAGCGGAGCCAGGATGGCGGAGCGCAGGAAGCATCGAGTGAGCGAAGGCCACGATGGCCGTAGCGAACGTCCGGCGATGGGGCATGGGCAGCCCCGAGC